>JAEUIB010000655.1 GCA_016795255.1 Planctomycetota bacterium | reverse complement strand
GATCGACGCCGCTGCGGAGCGCGCTCGGTGCGAAGAGCGTTTGGGCGACGACGCCGAGCGCGCGGTCGTCGCGTATCTCGCTGCAACGTTGCGCGTGCCGGAGGCCGCGGTGCACGGGCCCGACCTCGCGGAGCGCCTCGTGCGCCACGGCGTCGATGCCGCGCTGGCGCAGCGGGTGGGCGACTGGCTCACGCGCTGCATCGCGGCGCGTTACGGCGGACCGGCCGTTCCCGACGCGGCGCGCGAGGCGCGAGCGTGGCTCGCGGATCTCGACGTCGCGCTCAACGGAGCACGTTCAGGACGTTCGGATCGAGCGTGATCGCGACGCGCGCGAGCTCCTTGCGCTGCGCGTCCAGCACGATCATCGTCACCGCGCGGTCGAGCGTCGTCAGTCGCTCGGAGCGCCCGTCGTCGAGCGGCGCGCGTTGCAGCATCTCGATGCGCTCGGGAGTCGAGCGCGTCATCGACACCTCGCGATCGAGTGCATCGCGCAGTGCGACCGACGTCGCGCCGTTCGGGATCGCGGCCAACTCGACGCGGAAGCTGCAGACGCGCGCGACTTGCAGCGTGATCGGTTCCGTCAGCGTCGCCGGCACCGGCCACGGCGGATCGAGGTCGATCCCGTCACCGCCGACGTTCAGCTCCGAACCGACGGGCACGTGTTCGAGCACGAAGTGCCCGCTGGCGTCGGTGGTCGTGCTGGAGCCGTTCGCGCCGTTGTAGAAGCGCTGGCTCGACACCGGATCCTCGGCGGCGAGCACCATCGTCATCACGTACACCGACGCCTCCGGCACGCCGGCGCCGTGGGCGTCGACGACGCGGCCGTGGATGGACGCGTGCAGTCCGCTCTGCGGGAAGCGGATCTCGACGCGCTCGTCGCCGGCGTTCGCGCGGCCGGCGTCGATCTGCCACGCGAGCTCGGGGATCATCGCGCACAAGCCGTACTCGCGATCGACGAGACCTTCGATGCGGAAGCGGCCGTGTTCGTCGGCGGTCGTGCCGTGCTGCATCGCGGTCGTCCCGTTGGTCAGGCATTCGGCGAGCCAAAAGTTGCCGTTCGATTGGCCGAACACCGTCGGTCGATCGATCCACACTCGCGCGCCGGGCTGCGGATCGCCGTTCGCGCCGTAGACGACGCCGGCGATCGACGGCGCGGGGTCGCGGAAGCGCAGCTCGACGAACGGTGGCCACTGCGGATCCGGCCGGTCGAGCGTCAGCGCGCGCAGACCGCGGGCGACCGCGAACAGCCGATCGGGCGGTTCCGCGCGCGGGTACTCGATCGAGAATCGGCCGTCCGCACCGGTGCGCGCCGGTAGCGTGCCGAGCGCGAGGAACGCGTCGGCGAGCGGGTTTCCGTCGGGTGCGTATGCGATCCCGTCGAGCGTCGCGAGATCGTTCGGCCGCGTCAGCGTCAGGCGGACGTCGGTGCTCGGGAACTCGTCGAGGACCCGGCTCGCCCCGTCGTAGCCGACCTTCGTCGCGGACAGCGTCGAGCCCAGGACGGCCGCCGCGGTGTCGAACGCGAATCGACCGGCGGCGTCGGTCCTCGCGTCCAGCGACCGCGTCCGCGTGTCGCGCAGATCGAACGGGAAGCGAGCGCGCAGCGCGACCGGCGGCGCCAACTCGATCGAGGCGCCGGCGACCGGGAGGCCGTTCGCGTCGACCGCGATGCCGCGCACTTGCGTGACGGCGGCGACGATCACGTGGACGTCGGGCGGCGGCGTTTCGCCGTCCGTCGCCGCGATCGCCGCTTGCAGCACCGTCGTGTAGCGCGGATCGATCACGGCGACTTCCCGTGCGACTTGCGCGACTTGCAGCGTGAAGCGACCGTCGCCATCGCTGTTCGTCACGAACCCCGGCGTCGCGTCGTCGCCTTGACTCACCGCGAGGCGGACTCCGGGCACCGGTTGTCCCTCGACGTCGAGGACGCGACCGGCGTGCGTCGGGAGCTGGATCGGCGCGGTGGGCTCGCGCGGATCGGGCGACGTCTGCGGCGTCGTCGCGGTGCGCTCGATCGGCGTCGACGGCGAGGGCGCGACCGGATCGGCCGGCGGCTCATCGTGGACCGCCACGGTCGTCGTCGGTGGCGGAGCGGGCTCGTCGTGCAGCATCCACCACGACGTGCAGAGCACCGTCGCGACGCCGATCGTGATCGTCACCGATTTCATCGCGAGGACTCCGGCGAGGGTGAGGGGAGCGCGGACCACCTTGACGAGCGGCAGCATCGCGAGCGCCCAGGCACGGCGGTCGCCGCCGTGATCGGTGTCGAGACGCTCGCGCAGTTTCGCGAGGCCGCGGGCGATCCGCGAATCGATCGTCTTCACCGGAGCGCCGAGTCGCGCCGCGATCGCGCGCGGCGGCAGGTCTTCGAAGAAGCGCAGCAGGATCGCTTCGCGGTAGGGCTCGTCGAGGCCGCGCACGGCCTGCATCAATCGCAGGCGGATGTCGTGGCGTTCGACCAGCGCGTCGGTCGCGTCGATCGCTTCGCGCGTCGACACCGCGCGCTCGCGGGACGTGCGCCGTCCATCGGTGCGCGCGTGTTGGCGCGCGAGGTTCGTCACGACGCGCGCGAGCCACGAGCGCCACGCGGCCCGCAGCTCGGGCGGTCGGCGCAGCGCGACCTCGACGGCCGACTGGACGAGGTCGTCGGCGTCGGCGACGTCCCGCACGAGTCCGCGCGCGAGGCGCTGGAGTTGCGGGAGTCGCTCGAGCAGAGCGTCGGTGGTGGGCGGGCCGTCGATCGTGTCCACGCGGCTCATGATGCCGTGGGCCGGGTGCTCCCCTCACGATTCTCGATTTCTCCGGGATTCGGGCCGTGACGCCCGGACGCGTTCGCGGATGTGGGCTTGACGCCTCCGAGCGTCCGCGGCGCGCCAGCGATCGGCACCTCCGGTCCCCATGCGATGCGCCGTCGTCGATGCGCGATCCGGCTTCCTTCCCCCTTCCTGTCGAGGTTCCGCGATGAAGACGTCGTTGCCGCTGTTCTGGACGCTCGCGTCCGCCGTCACCTGCATGGTTCCCGGGGCCGCGGCGCAAACGGTGCGCCCGCTGGTCTACCCGGTCACGATCGAGCCGTCGGACCTCGACGACGATGCGCTGTACGGCGCGTCGGTCGGCGTCGACGGCGACCGGTCGATCGTCGGCGCTCCCGGCGAGGACGCGGGTCGCGGCGCCATCTACATCCACGAATACGTCGGCGGCGCGTGGAACGCGGGCCTGCGGCTGCAAGCGAACGACGGTCAGGCCGGCGATCAGTTCGGCACGTCGGTCGCCATCGTGGGCTCGACGGTCTACGTCGGCGCCCCGGGCGACGACGATCTCGGCGTCGATGCCGGCGCGGTCTACGTGTACCAGCGCATCGTGTTCATGGGGATCCCGGTTTGGGTGCTCGACCAGAAGGTGTTCGGCAGCGACACCGCGGCCGGCGACCGCTTCGGCTCCGCCGTCGCGGCGCAGGTGACGCACCTCGTCGTCGGCGCGCCGAACGACAACGCGCCGCTGTCCGACTCCGGCTCGGCCTACGGGTTCGAGAACATCTCGAGCACGTGGACGCAGACCGGCAAGATCGTGCCGACGAGCCCGCAGGCGAACGAGCACTTCGGCGCGTCGGTCGACTTCGGCGGCAACCGCGCCGTGATCGGCTCGCCCGACTTCGACAACCTCTCGCCGCCGCGCACGAACTCGGGTCGCGCCGTGATCGTGCTGCGCGATACGTCCGGCCCCGGCGTCGTCTGGACGATCCAGGCCGAGTTGAACCCGCTCGACCCGGTCACCGATCGCCGCTTCGGCGCGTCGTGCGCGATCGACGGCACGCGCGTGATCGTCGGCGCTCCGGGCGCGTGGAACTTCGACAGCGAGGCGAGCGGCGCGGGCTACGTGTTCGACCTCGTCGGCACGTGGACGCAGAAGGGCAAGCTGCTGCCGATCGCCGGCGGTCCGGCCGACGATTTCGGTCAGGGCGTCGCGTTGCTCGGTCAGTCGGCGTACCTCGCGTCGAGCGAGGACGTCGTGCGCTTCGAGTTCGTGTTCCCGAACTGGCCGGAGAAGGAGACGCTCGAGGCGCCGTTCCCCGACTTCGTCGCCGCGCCGTACGCGGAGCTCGGATCGGCGCTCGCGACGTCGGGCATCCACTTGCTGGTCGGCCGCAAGAGCGCGTTCGCCAGCGACGAAGGCGCGCTGCTCGCGTTCCACAACTACGGCGGCGACTGGAACCTCCACACCGGCGCGAACGCCGGGTCGAACGGCTTCGCGA
>JAEUIB010000651.1 GCA_016795255.1 Planctomycetota bacterium | reverse complement strand
CGCAGGCGCGCCGAGCGCGGCGTCCTCACGCGCATCCACACCCACACCGTCGCGATCAGCAACGTCGAGTGCAGCGCGTACGTCAGCAGGAACGCGGCGAGCGATTCAACGTGCGTCGCCATGGCTCTTCCTCCCGCGCTTGCCCGATTGGATCTGCGCCTTCAGGCGCCGCAGTTCGTCGGCGTCGACGTCGCCGGCTTCCAACAGATGGTTCACGAGGGCCGTTCCGTCGCCTTGGAACAGACGATCGAGCAGCGCCCCGACCATCGACCGCCGCACGTCCTCGCGCGCGATCGTCGCCGAGTAGACGAACTGACGACCTTCGGCGCGGTGCGTGACGACGCCCTTCTTCTCGAGCTTCTGCAGCATCGTCGCGATCGTCGTCGGCGCGAGCCCGCGGCTCGGATGCAGCGCGGCATGGACGTCGTTCGTCGTCGCTTCGCCGCGTTCCCACAGCACCTGCATGATCGCGAGCTGCAGGTCCCCGAGTTCGTAGTCGGCCATCTCGTCACCTCCGAAGGAGTCGCGCAAACGACGCTGGGATGGACTTCGCTCGTCCGGTCGTCCCGGCGCATTCGCACGCGTTCGGCGTACGGTGGCGGACGATCGCTCTCAACTCCCGCGGTAGAACTACCACGGTAGTTGTCGGACGAGCCAGAGAAAAAATGAAGGGCTCCGCAACTTCACCCCCTCCCACCCCGGTACTGGCCGTCGAACGAACGTGGATGCCCGCAGCTTGACCGTCGACGACTGGATCGCGCGGCACGGCGACCGTGCGCTGGCTCTGTTGCGTTCCGTGTTGCGGAACGCCGAGGACGCGCACGACGCCTGGCAAGAGACGTTCACGGCGTTGTGGCGCTCCGCGCACCGCGTCCGTGACGACGTCGACGCGTGGCCGTACATCCGCCGCACGGCGCTGCGCAAGGCGCTCGATCGACTCGAGCGGCGGCGCGGACGAGCGGCGCGCGAGGTCCCGCTCGAGTCGGAGCCAGCGAGCCCAGTCGATCGCGGCGTCGCGGTCGAGTTCGACTTCGCCGGCCTCGACGAGGAAGAGCATCTGGCGATCGTGTTGTTCTTCTGGGGCGGCCGTTCGATCCGGGAGATCTCGATGCACCTCGAACTGCCGGAGAACACCGTGAAGTCGCGGCTGTTCCGCGCGCGTGCGAAGCTGCGGAAGAACCTGATCGATCGAGGATTCGCCCCGTGAACTGCTCCACCGTCGCCCAAGCACTCGCGTTCGAGGATTCGACGCGCACGATCGATCCGACGGCGTTGCGCGATCATCTGCGCTCGTGTCCGGCGTGCCGCGCCGAGCACTTCGACCTCGCCGCGTTGTTCTCCGTCGCGCCGAGCTCCGCATCGACGCCGCGATTCCAGGCCTGGCGCCTGGCGGCCGCCGCGGCCCTGCTCGTGACCGCCGCCTTCGCACTCCTTGGTCCGAATGCTCCGAACGCGCCCGACGTGCCGAGTCGGCGGACCGCGTGGTCCGGCGTCGACGCTCCGGACACGCGCGTGTCGTTCGCCGTCGCGACGCACTCGACGGTCGCGTCCTCCGTCGCGCGTGCCGCGGATCGTCGCGGCTCCGTGACGCGTGAGATCGTCGTCCATTCGAACGGCCGTGAACGCGCGGTCGATCGCGTCACGCGCCACGTCGAGCGCGGATCCCCCGCGCCCCGCTGACCCGAACCGTTCCGCAACGAGGAGTTCCTCATGTCGCTCGTCACCGCCTCCCTCTGCGTTGCGCTGCTCGTCGCGCAAGATCCCGTTCCGACGCTCACGTCGCGCTTCGACGCGTCCGTGCGCGACGCGTTCGCGAACGCGCTGCGCGCCCCGACGACCGGCAGCCCGTTGGCCGACGCGCGCCTCGAATCGAGCACGCGCGAGCCGGGCGGTCGCCAGCGCGTGGTCTACCTGCTCGACGAATCCGAGATGGAGCCGGTCACCGACTCGACTCCGCCCGCGCCGCTGCGCGCAAGCGCGCTCGAATCGTGGCTCATCGATCGCATCACGAGGTCGGCGCCGCGCCTCGACTACGTCCGCATCCAGCACGCGGAGCAGACGCAGTTGACGCCGTCGGGCTCGACCCGCAAGTGCAAGACGTGGCTCGAGTTCGCCGGCCTCGAGGCGGATGTCGAGCAAGCGTGCGACCTGATGTCGAAGCTCGTCACCGCGAACCGCAAACACGTCTTCATCGAGGGCATGTTCCTCTTCGCCGACGCGACGAACCGCCCCACGGACCCCGGCGTCAGCGTCCGCACGCTGACCGCCAGCGAGGCCGCCGAGATGCGCGGTCAGATGCTGAAACTGAAGGACGTCGACGTGCTCGCGCAACCGTCGATCATCACGAGCGGTGGGCAGCGCGCGACGATCTCGACGATCAACCAGGTCTCGTACGTCGCCGACTTCGAGATCAACGTGAACGGCGACCGCCCGATCGTCGACCCCGAGATCCGCGTCGTCCAAGAGGGCCTGCTGCTCGATCTGTGCCCGATCATCGACGCGGACGGCGAAACGATCCGCCTGATCCCTCGCCTCGAGGTCGACACGCTGCAGCGCCCGATCCGCGAGTTCGAGACCGAGATCGGCGGCGTCGCCGAACTGACCATTCAAGTGCCGTTCGTCGAGAAGGTGCGCTGGGAGCCCGAGCCGCTCGAGCTGCGCTCGCCGCAGAACGCCGTGATGGTGTCCGGGCTGCGCGTCAGTCGGTACGACGCGGAGTCGGAGGACGGCGATCGGGACGAAGTGTCGATGTCGCTGATCCTCACGCTGACCGTCACCGACCCCGCGACCGACGTGTCCTCCGGCAACGACGGCATCGTCGGCTGGTTCGACGCGCCGCAGAACCTCGCCGCCGCGACGCTGACGCGACCCGCGTTGAAGGACCTGCGGATGGACGATCCCATCGAGATCCGCACGGCGACGGGCACCGTGAAGGGCACGTTGATCGGCTGGCTGAACGACACGATGTTCATCCGCCCCGAGGGCCCGGTGACCGTCGGCGACCGAATCCACTTCGTGCATCGCGACGTGTTCGAGCCGAACTGATCGGTCGACTCGACGCCCGACGGGGTCCGCGGGCCGTCAATCGCCGAGCGTCGGGCCTTCGTCGTCCTCGTCGCCACCGTCGCCGCCGTCCAGCGAGTGCAGGATCCGTACGTAGCCGTCGTAGCGCGATCGCGGCACCTCACCGCGTTCGACCGCGGCGCGCAGCGCGCAGCCCGGTTCGTGATCGTGCGAGCAATCGGAGTACTTGCAGTCGCTCGCGTACGGACGCAGGTCCGGCATCAACAGGGCGAGTTCGCCCTTCGGGATGTCGTGCAACCCGAACGCGCGGATGCCCGGCGAATCGATCAGGTGGCCGCCGCACGCGAGGCGCGTCAGTGACACGCTCGTCGTCGTGTGTCTTCCGCGGCCGTGCTTCGCGAGCCCGCCGGTCGCGAGCTGCAGCGTCGGGTCGATCGCGTTCAGCAAGGACGACTTGCCGACGCCGGAGTGACCGACGAACAGCGAGGTCTTGTCGCGCAGCCGTTCGATCAACGCGTCGATGCCCGAGCGCTCGAGCGCGCTCGTCAGGCACACGGCGTAGCCCATCGCTTCGTAGCTCGCGAGCGCGGCGCGCAGTTCGTCGCTGACGCCCTGATCGCATTTGTTGATGACGAGCACCGCGTCCATGCCGTTGCGCTCGGATGCGATCAAGTAGCGGTCGATGAGCCCGGCGCGCGGCGGCGGGTCCTTCGTCGCGACGACGATCAGCAGTTGGTCGACGTTGACGGCCGTGATCTGGACTTCGGCCTTGCCGCGACCGCCGGGGCGCAGCAGCGCGTTCCGGCGCGGCAGCACTTCGTCGATGACGCCGCGCTCGCCCTCGATGCGGATCTTCACGCGATCGCCGACGGCGACGGGCGTCTTGGCGCGCCGGTCCGGCGTGAACAGCTTCGGCTTCAGCGAGCACGGGATCTCGCGACCGTCGACGTCGACGGTGAACGCGCGCGGCTCGATGCGGACGAGGCGGCCTTCGACGAGATCGCTCATGCGTCCCCTTCGTTCGTGAACGTCGCGGCGCCGGCACGCAAACGCTCGAGCAGCCACGTGCAGCGGTCGTTCGACGAGCCGTTCGCGATCGCGGTCCGCAGCGCGCGCTTGCTGCCGACGATCACGCAGAGGTTCTTCGCGCGCGTGATCGCCGTGTAGACGAGGTTGCGCCGCAGCATGACGAAGTGCTGGTTCAGCAGTGCGATGACGATCGCCTTGTGCTCGCCGCCCTGCGCGCGATGCACCGTCGTCGCCCACGCCGGCAGCAGCAGGTCGAGCTGCTCGAACGTGACGTCGACGTCGCGCTCGTCGAAGCGGACGACCACTTTCTTCATCGCGGCGTTGACGTCGACGATGAAGCCCTGGTCGCCGTTGAAGACGTTGCGGTCGTAGTCGTTCTTGATCTGCACGACGCGATCGCCGACGTGCAGCGTCTTGCCGCGGCGTTCGACTTCGGCGGTCGGCGTCGGGTTCAGCGCTTTGCCGAGCACTTCGTTGAGGTTCTCGGCGCCGCACAGACCTGTGTGCATCGGCGTCAGCACCTGGACGTCCGAGCGTGGGTTCAGCCCATAGGCCTGCGGGATGCGCTCGACGACCAGCGTGCGGATCATGTCGGCCGCCGCTTGCGGATCGTCGCGCTCGACGAAGAACATCTCGCCGCCGCGGCCCGGCGGGTCGAACTCGGGCAGCTCGCCGTGGTTGATCGCGTGCGCGGCCAGCGAGATGCGCGAGCCCTCGCGCTGACGGAAGATGCGCTGCAGCCGCGTGACCGGCAGCGTGCCCGCCGAGCACAGCGCGCGGAACACGTCGCCCGGGCCGACCGACGGCAATTGATCGGCGTCCCCGACGAACGTCACGTGCGCGTGCTCGGGCAATGCGCGCAACAGCGCGGCGGCGAGCGGAGCGTCGACCATCGAGCACTCGTCGACGACGAGATGATCGACCTCGAGCGGCGTGCGCTCGTCGTGGACGAACGCGTTGCGGAACGGGTCGTACTTCAGCAGGCGATGGATCGTCATCGCCTCTTCACCGGTCGCTTCGGACAAGCGCTTCGCGGCGCGGCCGGTCGGTGCGGCGAGGCGCACGTGGACGCTCTGCTGGCGCAGCACGTTCACCAGCAAGCGGACGATCGTCGTCTTGCCGGTGCCGGGTCCGCCGGTGATGACGGACATCTTCTTCTCGAGCGCCTGCTTCACGGCCTCTTCTTGTTCGGGCGCGAGCTGGATCTGCGCGGCGCGCGCGGCGGCCTTCACGCGGTCCTTCGCGCCCTTCCACGGCGCGTCCTCGTGCGCTCGCATCGTCAGCAGCGCCGCGATCGCGCGCTCGTCGTGATGCATGCGCGGCAGGTACGCGACCGGGCCTTTGCGATCCCAGTCGTTCAAGTCGAGCGGCGACGCGTCGTCGGACACGACCTGCGTCGTGGCCGGCGCGGCGGGCGGCGCGTCCTCGACGATCAACTGTTTCTCGGTGGCGAGTTGCTCGAGCGCTTCCTTCGCGCGCGCTTCTTCGATCTCGAGCGCCTGCGCGCGCGCGAGCAGCGCCTGCGTCGGCAGCAGCATGTGACCTTCGCCGCCGGCCTCGCTGACGAGGTGGCACAGTCCGGCCCGCGCCCGCTCGATCGAGTCCTTCGGCATGCCCATCGACAGCGCGATGCGATCCGCGGTGCGGAATCCGATGCCGCGCACTTCGTCGGCCAAGCGGTACGGGTTCGACTTCACCATCGCGACGGTCGCGTCGCCGTACTGGCGCACGAGGCGCATCACCTGCGCCGGCCCGACGCCGTACTGCTGCAAGAAGGTGTCGGCCTCGCGCACCGAGCGCTTCTCGTTCCACTGCTCGGCGATGCGCGTCGCTTTCTTCTTGCCGACGCCGGGGACTTCGCGCACGCGGCCCGGGTCGGCGTCGAGGATCTCGTACGTGCGATCGCCAAAGTGCTCGACGATCTTCTCCGCCATCTTCTCGCCGACGCCGCGCAGCCGCGACGACAGGTAGCGCTTCATGCCCTCGGGCAGTCGCGGTCGGACCTCTTCGTGGCGCGTGGCCGCGAACTGGCGGCCGAACTTCGCGTGCTCTTTGAACGTGCCGAACGCCTTCAGCATCGTGCCCTCGCCGACGCCGAACAGCGATCCGGTGACGGTCACCGGCAATGGCTGACCGCGCACCTGCACGCGGAGGACCGCGTAGCCGGTTTCGGGGTTCTCGAAGAGGACGCTCTGGACCTCGCCGAGGAGCTCGAGGGGAGGGGTGGTTTCGGTCATGTCGGACGCGCGGACGGCCGCGCGCGTCACCGGGTTATCATCCGCGCCGCTCGCCGTGCGCAAGAAAACCACTCCCCCCATGACCGTCGTGTTCTCCCGCGAGGTGGCCTACTCGGTCGACCCCGTCGAGAACGGGCTGCGTCTCGACGCGTTCCTGACCCGCAAGATGCGCTGGCGGTCGCGCACGAGCATCCAGAGTCTGGTGAAGGACGAGCAGGTCTCGCTGGTGCGCCGCGGCGAACGCACGGTGCCGACGCGCGTCGCGATCACGGTGCTGACCGGCGACGTGTTGTCGGTCACGCTGCCGAAGCCGAAGCGCGACGTCGAGTACGAGAGCGGCACGCGCTCGACCGACGCGACCTTGAAGAAGCTCTACGAGGACCGCTTTTTCGTCGCGGTCGACAAGCCGCCCGACGTCGCCGTGCATCCGGCCGGCCGCAACCTCTACCGCACCGTCATCGGCGAGCTGCACAAGGCCTATCGCAAGTTCGACGACCCCGAGCGCGACATCGTGCCGAAGCTGTGCCACCGGCTCGATCTCGAGACGTCCGGCGTGCTGCTCGTCGCGAAGGACGACGCGGCGCACCGCGCCGTGTCCGAGATGTTCCGCGAGCGCGAGACCGAGAAGGACTACCTCGCGATCGTCTACGGCGTGCCGGCGGCGCGGCGCGGCATCATCGACGCTCCGATCGGCGAAGCGGTCGGCAGCGCGGTCGGCCTGAAGCGCGCCGTGCGCGAGGACGGCCAACCGGCCCGCACCGGCTACGAAGTCATCGCGACCGTGCCGGGCTTCGCGCTGGTGAAGATCCAGCTCTTCACTGGACGCCACCACCAGATCCGCGTCCACCTCGCGTCGATCGGCCACCCGATCGTCGGCGACAAGATCTACGGCCCCGACGAAGAGATCTTCATCCGCTACCAAGAAGACCGCCTGACCGAGGACGACCGCGCGCGCCTGTTGCTGCCGCGCCAGGCGCTGCACGCGCACCGCCTGAAGATCCGTCACCCGATGAAGGACGGGTTCCTCGAGATCACGTCGGAGCTCCCCGACGACCTGAAGGAGTTCCTCGAGAGCCGGGGGTGAGTGAGGGGAACGAGCATCACGGAACCAAGGGGATCGCGACGGATCGAGTCGCGTACGCGATGTTGCCCTGAGGGTCTCCGACGACCGCCGCACAGGTGATCGAGAGACCCGCGAACACGGGACTGATCACGCCTCCCGGGATCGAGAGTGTCGCGGTCGCGGTGCCATTCGCGTCCAACGTGCTCATGAAGTTCGCGCACAGCGGCGAGTTGACCAGCGACAGTCCCGCCGACGTCAGCGCATCGAATTGCAGCGGCACGTGGATCGAGCCGCCCGCGTACGGGACGGTGAGCCCGGGCGTCGAGCCGCTCGCCGACATCAACATGAGGTACGGCGCGTTCGCCGACAGTTTGCCGACCTCGATCGACATCGGCAGCGTGGTCCCGGTCGTCACGGATGCTTCGGTCGGTCCCGTCAGCCGCAACGTGTGGTGTCGATAGACATGGACGCGCCCCGGACCCCACTCCTCTTCGGTGGCGAAGACCTCGCCGAACCCATCCGCGTCGGTATCGGCGATGAGGACTCGGGTACCCATTTGCACTTGATGATAGGAGCCGTTGAATTCCATCGACTGCGCGAACGTCGGCCCGAAGAAGATGGTCATCCGGCCGGCCCAATGGTCTCCGCCTGGTGTTCCCGGGACGTCGAGACCTGGTTGACCGCATGCGATGTCGACATGGCCGTCGCGGTCCACGTCCCCGATATCGAACGAGTGTGCGAAGCCGTCGTAGGAGTTCTCGAGCGACCCCTTCACGACTTGGGAGGTCAGATACGTTGGACCATGCTGAATGACGAGCCGACCCGCCTGACCGATGGGAAACGTACTCGGCATATGGGTCAGAAGATCCTTCACACCATCGCCATTCACGTCGACGAACTGCGCGCGGCGTGACGGGATGTCCAGGTTGGCGCCCGAGAATGGCCACGGGAAATACCCGAGACCCTGATCGAGCCCATGCTTGATGAAGGCTTCTGCTGACTGCATGGGCTGTAGGACGGCTTGAACGACGAGAACGTCGTCTCCCCCATCACCATCGAAGTCCTCGACGAGCAACGCATCACCCCAGGCACCGCCGTAGTACACGCCGGGCGGAGGGGACATCTCGATCGCGGGTCCGACGAAGCCCGTCGCGCCGTCGAATACGCTGATCCGTCCCGACGACCCGTGACTCCAGTACAGCGTCGAACCCACGACGATGTCGCGAACCCCGTCGCCAGTGACGTCACCGAAGTCGGCCGGCCCCCCGAATCCCTGGAAAGCCATGGACGGTATCGGAGGAGCGAGCTCGATCGAATTGGCGAGATCCGGTCCGAAGAAGACTCGCGCACGACCGGCTTTCGGCGGACTTCCCGTCAGGGGTAGCGCTTGCGCTGCCGCGATGTAGACATCGCCGAATCCATCCTCGTTCACGTCGTCGACGCGAATGTAGCCCCACCAGTCGCCCGCGTAGTTCGCTCCGGCGGCCTTGAATGTCGGGTGCGTGACCTTCATTGACGAAGCAAAGTCGGGTCCGAAGAAGACGTAAGCTCCGCCTCGGCCGGCATCCATGAGCGGATAACCTACCGCGAGGTCGAATTGTCCATCTCCGTCGACGTCTCCGATGGCTGCCGATGCTCCAAACGAGGAGTTCGACCAAACGGGCGGATAGACGATGGTCTCATTCAGCGTGACCTGGGCGAGCGCTGGTGGAGCCCACAGCGAGAATGCGAAAAAAGCGATGAGGTGGTTCACGTGCCTTCTCACCGCACTTGGATCGACGGAGTGATCGACACACCACCGATGATGATTGGGGTTCCCGTGCTGAGATTCCACGGCGAGTTCGGGTCCGTCGGCGTAGGTGACGTCGGCCGTGGCTTCGGGAATCCAGTGGCACCGTCGAAGTTGACGCCGTTCGCATTCGAGAAGACCACTGGCGAGGTGTAGCTGTCGTAGGAGCCGTACGTGACGCCATCGATGACGACGGGGAGAGCTTGTTGATTGAAGTCGAACGGAGCGGCGCCGGACGCGTCATAGGTCCACAGGTTGCCCATCGCCAACACCGGTGTGTCTCCGTTGTTCGCCAATCCGCAGTACGGGGCACGAAATGCCTCGCCCAGTGGCCAGGGCACCGTGATGTCGGTCAAGAACCGATTCGACCCCGGATCGGTCAACGTATCCGATCCAAAGTCCAGAGAGGCAAATCCGGCCATCCGAACCTGCGCACCCGTTTGGCACCGGTCGAACGTCGTCGTGCGAACGGTCAAGGTGGATCCAGGAAGCGCCGTGCCCCGGAGCCCAATGCCGCTCGTCGAGAGTTCCCCCAGCACGGCTTCACCCACGCCACCGTCTACCGGGTCATTTGCGTCACAGAGAATGAAATTCGAAGCAGCGACTGCCAGCGCCCCACTTCCTACCTCTAGGCCGTTCTCGTTCCCGCTGAACGTACTTCGGGTGATGTTGATCGTGGCGTCCTTGAAAGGGCCATTCCCCGATTCGAGTCCATCATGATTGTTGGTGAAGAGGCAACCCGCGACGTTGATCGTCATCGAGCGGTGATTCTGAGTCAACAGACCCTGGTGCCCGCGATCGGACTGGGGAACACCGGACAGTTGTGGATCCGGCGCCTTCACAGGACCATGTCCGTCGAACCAACACGTGCTAACCAGTACGAATCGCGGCGTCGCGATCGTGCTGGCGTTGGTATCGACGAGATGTAGGCCGATGAAGCCGTCGAGGAAGCGACAGTTCATGATGCGTACGTCCGTCGTCGGCGAGGGGCCGGGCAAGTCCACGATGCGAATGCCGGTGATCTGGATCGCCGGATTCGTGCTGACCGGAACCTTGTTGAACGCGGCGTGCTCGAAAACGAGTCCACTGACGGTCCATCCCTCGTTCACATAGAGGCACACCGGCTCTGTGGTGAACGGGAAGTTCGAGAAGCCACCGCCGAACGGGTTCGGGACGACGGCCCGGATCGTCGTCGATGTTTGCGAATCAGGCCCCAACGTTCCCGCGATCGTGATGTTCTTGCGCCCCACCGCGGTGATGAGCGGAAAGTCCTCTCCGCCGACTCCACCCGGTGCGCCTTGGTAGTAACCGGGCGCGATGGACACGGTATCTCCGTCTTGCAGCGTCGAGCCGAATGCCGGATTCAGTGCGCGCGTGATCGTCTTGAACGGTCGCGTCGCCGAGCCGCTCCAAGCATCACTGCCGTTTTGAACATCCACGTACCACGTCGTTTGCGCCCCCCCCCCCGGTTGCGGTGACGGCGAACAAGACGATCGCGAACAGCCCGGTCCTCATTGCGTAATCCTCCTACCCTTCGTGATGAAGCGATGATCCCGATGCGGCGGAGTATGCGGCGCGAACCGGGATCGTCAAGCCCGCGTCTTACCTCTGGTCGGCTGTTCGATGGGGTGGCGGCCTCCACGGCAACGACCGGTCGGATCGTGACGCAGTCGGGCATCGCGTCGATTTTCGAGTTCCTCCCGTTCGACGTCTTCCGTCCGCCTCACGCTTTCCCGCGCGCCGGCGTCGCGGTCTCGACCAGGGACGACAGCGGGATCGACTTCAGCGTGAAGTACGCCTGGTGTTCGATCTCGTCGAACACGCGCTTCAGGCGGCAGGTCGAAAGTGCTCCGCACGGGTCGGCGCCGTCGTCGGCGAGTAGGCATCGCTTCAGCTCGAGCTTCCCTTCGAACACTTCGACGACGTCGAGCAGCGTGATCGACTTCGCGGGCTTCGCGAGGCGGTAGCCGCCGGCGACGCCGGCGACCGCACGGGCCAACCCCGAACGCACGAGCTGTTGCAGCACCTTCGACAGGTGGTGCGCGGATACGCGGTAGCGCGATGCGATCTCGCCCTTCGTGACGAGGCGATCTGGCGCCCGGGCCATTTCGAGGGCGGCGTAGAGGCCGAGGCGAGTGCTCTTGTTCCAGTTCATGAGTGCGCGAACCATAGCAGCGGATGGGAAACGCGCGGCATCCGAGCGCGGGCTACACCCGCAACCGAACGACGACGGCGTGCTCCAACGACCTCGCCGGACACCTGGGATACGGCGGCTGTGAACTCGGTCGTTTCGCGACCGGGGCGCCGCTTCGGACACCTGGTCGATCAGGTGGCTGGAAAGATCGACCCGTTCCGAGGGGTCGAGTCGAACCGCCGACGCGGTCACCGAGCAGCCGGCCGCTCCGTCACGTCAACTGTCCCCCGTCGACGCGCAGCACCTGCCCCGTCACGTACCGCGCCAACGGTGAACAAAGGAACAGGATCGCGTCGGCGACCTCCTCGGGCTTCCCGATGCGGCCGAGCGCCGACTCGGCGGCCGCGCGCTGCGTGATCTCCGGCGGCAGGTCGCGCGTCATCGGGGTTTCGATGTAGCCGGGTGCGACGACGTTGACGCGGACGCCGAAACGGCCGAGCTCCTTCGCGGCGGTCTTGCCGAGCGCGATGACCCCCGCCTTGCTCGCGGAGTAGTTCGCCTGGCCGAACTTCCCGCGCTCGCCGTTGATCGACGCGACCAGCACGACCGCTCCGCGACTGCGCGCGCGCAGATGCGGCACCGCTGCACGCAGTGCGAGGAACGTCCCCTTCAAGTTCACGTCGAGCACCGCGTCCCAGTCGGCGTCGGAGATCTTCCACAGCACCGCGTCGCGCGTGATCCCCGCGCACGACACGACGACGTCGAGTCCGCCGTGCGCCGCAGCCGCCGCATCGATCGCCGCGTCGACGCCTCTGCCATCGGTGACGTCGACGACGAACGACTTCGCCCGCGCGTCTGCGCTGTCGCGGACGTCGAGCACGGCGACGTTCGCGCCGCGCGCGAGGAACGCGGCGACGACGGCGGCGCCGATCCCCGACGCGCCGCCGGTGACGACCACACTGCTGCCTTCGAACGCGAACTCGTTCATACCGTCGTGACCGGGGTCTCCACACCGAGGCGCGCGAGTTTCTCGACCCGGAAGCGCGCCCACAAGGCGGCGCCGATCGCCCCGGCGTGGATCGCGTGGCTCGGCGCGACGAACGAGAACGGCGCGTTCGTGCGCTTGGCCTCCTCGTTCATCGCCGCGACGAGCCCGGCATCGGCCGCGAGCCCCCCGCAGACGGCGACCGTGCCGCGCGCGTCGCAGGCTTCGAGCAACTTCAGGAACCGCCCCGCCATCGACAGGTGGATGCCCTTCAGGATGTTCGCGGTCTTGATGCCGCGCGAGATCA
>JAEUIB010000576.1 GCA_016795255.1 Planctomycetota bacterium | reverse complement strand
TCGCGAAGTGACGAGGGACTTCGGGACGATCGGCGTCGCATCGTAGGCTGTGGCGTCGGTTGGCCTCAGGTCCGCCGGGTCCTGGGGTTCCAGCCTTCGAATCCGACCATGGAGTGCGTCGGCGGAGGGCGCGACGCGCGAACGGACGATTCGCTAGCCGCCGCTCGATCGCGCAGCGGCGTCGATCGCCTCGGTTGCGCCGTCGGTATGGCGCCGTGGTAGGGTCCGCCGCGCGAACGCCGAACACCGACGTCGCATTCGACGAACACGGACTGGCAGGGCCGACTCCGATGGATCGAGAGCCGACGTCGATCGACGCTTACCCGCCGCACGAGATCGCTCGTAGGGTCGAGCGACTCGGCGTCGCGAAGGCGCGCTCGGACGCGCTGTCGCTGCTGGTGCTCGCGGTGCTCGCCGGAGCGTTCATCTCGCTCGGCGCGTTGTTCTTCACGGTGGTGGTGACCGGATCCGAACTCGGATTCGGGCCGACGCGGTTGATCGGCGGCGTGAGTTTCGCGCTCGGGTTGATCCTCGTCGTCGTGGCCGGCGCCGAATTGTTCACCGGTAACAACCTGATCGCGATGGCCTGGGCCAGCGGCCTGATCCGCTTCCGCGACGTGGTCCGGAATTGGCTGCTCGCGTACGTCGGCAACGTGATCGGCTGCCTGGGGACGCT
This sequence comes from Planctomycetota bacterium, assembly GCA_016795255.1. Taxonomy (GTDB): domain Bacteria; phylum Planctomycetota; class B15-G4; order B15-G4; family JADJEK01; genus JADJEK01. The sequence goes on along the minus strand of JAEUIB010000576.1, from coordinate 5,174 downwards.
CCTGCTCGTCGTCTGCAGTGGAACCGCGGGCCTCGACGACGGAGCGGTCGGGGACACCGCCGCGCGCATCGCGCGCGCGAAGGCCGAGCTTCCGCTGGTCGAAGTGTTCGCGCGCGGCATCCTCTGCAACGCGCTCGTCTGCATGGCCGTGTGGCTCGCGAACGGCGCGCGCAGCGTGACCGACAAGATCCTCGCGGTGCTGTTCCCGGTGACCGCGTTCGTGGTGGCCGGCTTCGAGCACTCGATCGCGAATTGGTTTTTCCTGCCGTACGGAATCGTTGTGGACGCGCAAGCGGTGTCGATCGCCGGCGCCGTGCGGAACCTCGCGGTGGCCACCGCCGGGAACGTCGTCGGCGGCACGTTGCTCGTGGCCGGCGTGTATTGGGTCGCCTACTTGCGCGGCGACCACCGTGGCGGTGACGGGCGCGCCTGACGACATCGCACTGACGCCAACCGTCCGAGTCGGACGCGGACGAATTGGCTCGCCCCGATCCCGCGTCCAGCACCCGCCGGGTTCACGACTGCTGTTCGACGTTCTTGAACACCGGTTCGACCTCGAACACGACGAACTCGGACGCGAACACCGAGTCGCCCGACTCGCCTCCGTTGAAGAGCACCGTGGACTCGAAGCGAGAAGCGCGGCTGTCGAAGTTCAAGTCGTCGTTCGCTCCACGCATGTCGATCGCGAACGCCCGTGCGAACGTCGAGCGCGTGAGTTCCACTTCGTCGGCCAGATTCGAGAGCCGGATGTCCGTCGCGCCACCGACGTCGATGCTGTCGACGTCGAGCGTGAGGCCGTCGTTGTCGAAATCCAACGCGATCGGCATCCGGATGCGCAGGTTGCCGCCGATCGACAGATCGCGCTGTTCGTACTCGGTCTTCGTCCCACCGCCGTTCAGGTCGATGTCCGTAGCGCCGTCGATCGACACCCGCCCGCCGATGCTGAACGAGGCGTCGAAGTCCACGTCGACGTCGACGGCGTCCTGCTCTTGTCCGCCGAGGCGCAGTTCCAGGTCCTTGCCGATCAGCATCGGCAACACCGGGCCGGCGACGGTCGTGTTGTCGAGGTCGACGAAGTCCGAGCCGGAGCCGGTCTTCACGCGCAGCGAACCGCCGATCTGGATGCCGCTGATGCGGATGATGTCGTTGCCCTTGCCCGCGTCGATGCGGACGTCGCGCACGCCGAAGAACTCGGTGCTCGGCCCGCCTGCGATCGCGACGACGAGCTGGCCCATCGTTCCGTTGCCGTCGATCTCGAACCCGTCGGTCTCGGGCGTGCCCTTGATCGTCAGCGTCGCACCCTTCTGCGCCGCGACGGATTCGGCGTGTGCGGAGCGGAGCGACGTGACGCCGATCGTGGTCATCAGGATCGCGAGCGTGGTGAAGCGGACCATGGGGAACTCCTGTCGTCGTGGGTTCGGTGTTCGTGTGCCGAGTGGCTCGGACGCGGAATGCGAGGGATCGGATCAGGCCTTCAATTCGAAGGCCGCGAACGACGGCTCGATCGAGAACACGATCGAGAAGGTGCCCGCGATGACGTCGGTGCCCGGACCGGCGTCGATGACGCTCGGCGCGTCGAAGTTCGTGTCGTTCATCAGGAAGTCGCAGGTGTCGTCGCCGCTTCCGAACGAGATCGTCAGCTTCCCCGCGAACGTCGAGTCGGCGAACGACACCAGGTCGTCCGTCGGGCCGAGCGTGATCTTGGTCGCGCCACCGACGCTCACGTCGGTCAGCAGGACGTGGATCGGCGTCGTGGCCGCGCTCTTGGCGGCGGCGCGGTCGATGCGGAGGTTGCCTGCGATCACGCAGTCGCCGTCTTCGACGCCGTGGTGGTCTCCGGCTCCGCTGAACGCGATCGTCGCGGCGCCCTTGATCGTCACGTTGCCGTGGATCGTGATGCCGAGGACTCCGCTGCCGAACGCTTGGAAGACGTCGCCCGACTGACCGCCCATGCGGGCGTCGATCCCGCCGCCGATCACGACCGGCATGTCGTCGACCCACCCGAACGTGTCGATCGAGATCGCGTCGTTGCCGTCGCCGAGCTTCGCCTTCAGCGAACCGCCGATCTGCAGGCCGGAGACCGCGACCTCGTCGTCGCCGTCGCCGCCGCGCACGATGACGTCGCGAACGCCGACGAACGTCTTGATCGTCGCCGGGTCGAGGACGATCAGGACTTCGCCGAGGGTCTTCGTGCCCTCGATGCGGATCGAGCCGCCCCCGGGCAGCGCCGTCAGTATCAACTTGCCGCCGACTTGGCTCGCGAAGACGTCTGCGCGAGCCGCGGTGGCGCCTGCGAGAGCCACGACGAGTGCGAACCACGAACGAGGATTGGCGAGGCCCATCGAAGTCTCCCGAAGTCGGAGGAGGTGTCGGTCGTCCGAGCAGGCGACGGGGCCGCGCCGGGCCGACACGAAATCCCGAAGGTCTTTGCCGAAGAACTGGGAAGAACGGCGACCTCGATCGGGTCGCCAGCGTCGAACTCGACGAGAAGCCCCCGGCGGCGCTGGAACCGCGCCGGCACTTTCTCTACATGGGCCCCCCCGGAACGAAGCGAAACGGAGTTCTCCCACCATGGCGACCCACACCATCCGACTGCATCGAGTCCTTCGCGCTCCTCCCGACCGCGTCTACCGCGCGTTCCTGGACGCCGACGCGCAATCGAAGTGGCTGCCGCCGCACGGCTTCACCTGTCACGTGCATCACCTCGACGCGAAGGTCGGCGGGACGTTCCGCATGACGTTCACGAACTTCACGACGGGGAACGGCCACTCGTTCGGCGGCACGTACCTCGAGCTCGTCCCGAACGAACGCATTCGCTACTCGGACAAGTTCGAGGACGCCGGACTCCCCGGCGAGATCCACGCGACGATCGTCCTGAAGAAGGTGTCGGTCGGGACGGACCTGCAGATCCTGCAGGAGGGCGTGCCGGAGGTGATCCCCGCCGAAGCCTGCATGCTGGGCTGGCAGGACTCGCTCGACCAACTCGCGAAGCTCGTCGAGCCCGAGATCCCGGAGTGACGGACCGGGTGCTCGCGATCCGCGTTCGCCAAGCTGTCGCCACCGACATCCCCGCGATGTGGACGGTCCGTTACGCCGTCACCGAGAATCCGCTGACGCCGGGACGGATCTCGGACGAAGAGTTCCGATCGGAGATCGAAGACTCCGGCCGCGGGTTCGTCGCCGAGGTCGACGATCGCATCGTCGGCTTCGCCGTCGGCAATGCGCGAACGGGGAACGTCTGGGCGCTGTTCGTGACGCCGGAAGCTCAAGGCCGCGGCGTCGGAGAGGCGCTTCATCGCGCTCTGCTGACGTGGTTCCACTCGCAGCCCCCGCACACGCTGTGGTTGTCGACCGGGACCGCGACGCGAGCCCGCGCGTTCTACGAGAAGCACGGCTGGCGATGCGTCGGTCCGTACGGCGACAAGGAAGTGCGCTACGAGCGGCCGAATCGGAACGGCTGACAGCCTGTTGAAAGAGTCTGCCGGCACTCGACCGGCTGCGAACGAGCATGGCTTCGTTGCGCCTCCTCACCGTATCTGGTGGACCTTCTGAACGAAGGGGCCGTCGATACGCCTCGTCGGCGCGCCTCGCCCTGCTCGTTCTCGCTCGCCCGACTGCTCGGCAGACTCTTTCAACAGGCTGCTGATCCGCGGGTTCGGCCGAGCGCCACTTGCCGATGGGTCGTCGCGCCGCGGCCCGCGCTCGCGACCCGCGTGAAAAACCTCCGAGCGGCGTAACGCGCTGGCCGTCGCGCGGCTGGGTCCCTCGTCGGAGGTGTCCCATGCGTGCTGCTCTCGTCGTCCTCACCGCCACCGTCGCGGCGCCCGCGTTCGCTGGGCACGATCTGAACGGCGATGGCTTCGCGGACCTGGTGATCGGTGTGCCCGACGAAGCGATCGGCGCGGAGGTCCGAGCCGGTGCGGTGCATGTGCTGTTCGGCTCGGCCGCGGGCATCGTCACCGGCGGCTCGCAACTCGTGCTGGTCACGAGCTTCGGAACCGGAGCGATCGCGACGAAGGACGATCGGTTCGGCGCGGCGCTCGCGGCCGGCGACTTCGACGGCGACGGCTTCGAGGACCTCGCGATCGGCGCGCCCGGCCGCAGCGTGTCGGGGATTCCGGGAGCCGGCGAGGTATACGTCGTCCGCGGCTCCGCGAGCGGAGTCGAACTCGGCGATCCGGCGAAGGCGCAGGTGTGGTCGCAGGACGCCGTCGGCATCAAGGACCAAGTCGATCTCGATCCGGTGTTCGCACTGCCGTGGAGCAGCGAAGCGTTCGGTCGTTCGCTGGTGAGCGGGGACTTCGACGGCGACGGCTACGCGGACCTCGCGATCGGCGTGCGCGAAACGGTGAAGAAGGTCGAGCGCGCGGGAGCGATCCACGTGCTCTACGGCGGGAGCTCGGGGCTCGGCGCGGCGCGCAATCAACTGTGGCATCTCGATGCGCCGGGCGTGAAAGGCAAGGCGAAGGCGCTCGACGATCTCGGCTTCGAACTCGCGGCCGGCGACTTCGACGGCGACGGGCGCGACGACTTGATCGCCGCGTCGAACGCGCCGATCAAGGCCGGTGCGCGCGGGATGCTGCTCGCGCTCTACGGCGGCAAGAAGGGCCTGCGCGCGAAGCGCTGTGGTTGGCTTCCGGTCGATGCGGGCACCGGCGCCTACACGTCGGGTGTCTTCGGCTTCATCAGCTTGGCGACCGGTGACGTGGACGCGGACGGTCGCGACGACCTGCTCGTCGGAACGCCGTTCCAGGAGGTCGACGCAGCGCCGCAGTCCGGAGCGATCCGCGTGATGCGTGGCACGTCGAAGGGAGTTTCGACCGCGGGCTCGACGCTGTGGCATCGCGATACGCCGGGCATCCTCGGTTCGGTGGCGACGAGCTTGCGTCTCGGCATCGCGCTCGCGAGCGGAGATTTCAACGGGGACGGCGCCGCCGATGCGCTCGGCGGAGCGCCGCTCTCGACCGTGTCGGCGTCGCTGTCCGGCGACGCGTGCGAGATCCACGGAGCGGTGTCGTCGGGACTCACCGCCGTCGGGAACTTGGTTTGGAGCGAGGACTCCGCGCTGTTCGGCATCAGCGCGTCCTCGGGCGACGGCTTCGCCACTGCGCTCGCAACCGGCGACTTCGATTTCGACGGCTTCACCGACGCCGCGTTCGGAGCCCCCGGTCGCA
>JAEUIB010000560.1 GCA_016795255.1 Planctomycetota bacterium | reverse complement strand
CGCGCACTCGTTCGCGCCGATCCACGCGCGCAACAACATCAACCTCGGACAATTGATGGGCTCGTACGAGCAACTCGCGCGGCTGCAAGCCGGCGAAGCGATCCCGCTCGAGGAGTTCACGGCGCAGTTCGACCCGGTGACGCGCGCGATCCTCGAATCGGGCGGGCTGTTCCCGTTCTCCGAGCAGGTGAAGAAGGGCGCGATCAAGGTCCCGGCGCCGTCGACGATGCCGCGGCCGCTGACGATGGCGGAGAAGATCCTGCGCACGAAACTCGTGAACGGGGATCCGCGACACACGAGCGTCCAGCCGGGCGACTGCCTGCTGGTGAAGGTGGACGGCGGCTACAGCCACGAGTTCACGACGGCGCAGGTCCACGACTTCCTGATCCGCGAGTACGGCCCGAACTACCGCGTGCAGAACCCGTCGAAGTTCGCGGTGTTCGAGGACCACCTCTATTACGCCGACGGCGTCAAGCGCATGGCGCCGTTCCTGCCGCAGATCCAGACGCTGCGCGACTTGCAGCGCGACTTCCAGCGCCACACCGGCGTGCGCGACTACTCGGTGAAGAACGGCGTGTCGCCGGGCATCTGCCATCAGGTCGCGCGCGAGCAGTTCGTCGATCCCGGCGACTTCATCCAGGCGACCGATTCGCACACCTGCATGGGCGGCGGATCGAACGCGCTGACGTGGGGCGTCGGCGCCACCGAGTACGCGGGGCTCGTCTACGCCGGCTTCACGTTCGTGATCGTGCCGGAGTCGATCCGGTTCGAGCTGATCGGCCAGCTCCGGCCGGGCGTCACGGCGAAGGACGTGATCCTGTTCATCCTGCGCGAGTACGCGACGAAGGAACTGACGCTCGATCGCGTGATGGAGTTCGGCGGGCCGGGCCTGGCGACGCTCGACATGGACGAGCGCGCGACGCTGACGAACATGGCGACCGAGTGCGCGGCGAAGAGCGGCATCTGCGAAGGCGACGAGCGGACGGCGCGCTGGATCGCCGAACGCCGCGGAACGAAGCCGGAAGCCGTCGCCGCGAAGTTCGTCGCTCCCGACAAGGGCGCGCACTACCACGGCGGAGTGCACACGATCGACCTCGGCGCGATCGAGCCGATGGTCGCGACGCCGGGCGATCCGACGTACGGCGTCGAGATCGCGAAGCTGAAGGACGTGAAGATCGACATCGCGTACGCGGGTTCGTGCACGGCGGGCAAGGAGACCGACGTCGACTTCTACGCCCAGGTGTTGCGCGAGGCGCTCGCGGCCGGCAAGCGAGTCGCGTCCGGCGTGCGGATGATCATCCAATTCGGGTCCGAGTCGGTGCAGCGCTACGCGCGCGAGCGGGGCTACCTCGACGTGTTCGCGCAGGCGGGCGTCGAGGTCATCAATCCGGGCTGCGGCGCCTGCATCGGCTGCGGCCCGGGCGTGTCGGACACGAAGGAACAGGTCACGGTCAGTGCGATCAACCGCAACTTCACGGGGCGGTCGGGGCCGGGGCAGCTCTACCTCGCGTCGCCGACGACGGTCGCCGCCAGCGCCGTGGCCGGCCGAATCGTCGCGTACCGCGAGGGGATGTTCGCCGCCGACCGGTGAGCTTCGGGCCGGGGGGCATCCCGTCGACGAACGAGGTTCGGCGAACCGCTGTGGCGACGTCGTCCACCGCGGCAGATTGACTCGGCAACGGGGGAGCGGGTGGGGAGGCCCGTTACCACGCTTGCAGTCGGTTCTATCGGCCTGACTCGTACGGCCGGGCTCGCTATGTTCCCGGCCCTCACCGATCCTCCGCCGGAACCCGCCATGAAGAATGTCCTCACGTCGCTCGGCGCCGCCGCGCTGACGTTGTGTGTGTCACCGTCCGCCTGGGCCGCCGAGGCCGCCACGACCGCCGCGAGCGGCGATGCTCCCGCGCTCGGCGGGATCCGCATCGAGTTCTTCCTGTTCGGGCTGACGCTGCTCGGCGTCGCGCTGTTCCACCACAAGACGCTGCAAGTCGCCGTCAGCGGCATGGTCGCGATCGGGCTGTACAAGACGTTCTTCATCGACGGCTTCAGCATCGGGCACCAGTTCGCGCACGAGTGGTCGATCCTGACGAACCTGTTCGGCTTGCTGGTCGGGTTCGCGCTGCTCGCGGAGTTCTTCAAGGAATCGAAGATCCCCGAACTGCTGCCGCGCTACCTGCCCGACGATTGGAAGGGCGGCTTCGTGCTGCTCGCGCTGGTCTGGGTGTTGTCGTCGTTCCTCGACAACATCGCCGCGGCGATGATCGGCGGCACCGTCGCAGGCGTCGTGTTCCGCAAGAAGGTCCACATCGGCTTCCTCGCGGCGATCGTCGCGGCGAGCAACGCGGGCGGCGCGTGGTCGGTCGTCGGCGACACGACGACGACGATGATGTGGATCGGCGGCAAGTCGCCCGCCGACGTGTTCCACGCGATCTTGCCGTCGGCCGTCGCGCTGTTGTCGTTCGGCATCATCGCCGCGAAGCAGCAGGACAAGTACCAGCGCATCCAGAAGGACGCGACGTCGAGCGTGAAGATCGACGGGGTCTACGTGTTCATCGTCGCGCTGATCCTCGCGTTCGCGATCGCGATGAACACCGCCGCGACGAAGTTCGGTTGGGACCTGCCCGCCGCCGCGATCGGCGTGTGGGCCGCGATCCTCCTCGGCGCGATGATGCGCAAGCCGGCGTGGCACGAGGTTCCGGGCGCGGTCCGGGGCTCGATCTTCCTGCTGTCGCTCGTGATGTGCGCGTCGATGATGCCGGTCGAAGAACTGCCGGCGGCGTCGTGGCAGACGGCGTTCGGGCTCGGCTTCGTGTCCGCGGTGTTCGACAACATCCCGCTGACCGCGCTCGCGCTGAAGCAGGGCGGCTACGACTGGGGCGGGCTCGCGTACGCGGTCGGCTTCGGTGGTTCGATGATCTGGTTCGGATCGTCGGCCGGCGTCGCGCTGTCGAACATGTACTCGGAAGCGAAGTCCGTCGGCCAGTGGCTGAAGCACGGCTGGCACGTGACGCTCGCGTACATCATCGGCTTCATCGTGTTCCTGCTGACGCTCGGCTGGCATCCACACGAAGTCCAGTGACGCTCGGGCCGCATGGCCGTGACGCCCGCTCGGGCGTCCGGCGAGGCGGGGGGCCGCAGGCCCCCCGCGCCCC
>JAEUIB010000550.1 GCA_016795255.1 Planctomycetota bacterium | reverse complement strand
GAAGTCGCCGGTCGAGGTCTCGGTGACGCGCGGCGACGGTTCGTAGTCCGCGTTGTTCGACAACTGGACGCCGTTGCTGCCCCAGAGCTGATTGCCGTCGGCGTCGATGCGATACGCGAACACGTCGAGGTCGCCGCCACTGCGCGTGTCGGTGAACGTCAGCACGCAATGGCCGCTGGAGTCGGCGATGAGATCCCAGTCGACGAGCGACGTCGATTGCGGGTTCGCGCTGATGAGGATGCCGTTTGGTCCCCATACCGCATTGCCCGCCGCGTCGAGGCGCGACAGCCGCACCGTGTACGAGCCGGGCGCATTGTCGAACCACCCGACGTACGTCGAACCATCGGCGGTCGTCGCGACCTTCGGCAGGACTTGCTCGCCGGGACCGCTCGCGATCACGGTGTTCGCCGACGGATCGGTCGACCACTGCGCTTGGGCGGGGACGGCGACGATGCAAAGGAGGGAAGCGACGGCGACGCGTAGGCAGGAATGCATGCGAGTCCGATCTCGTGGCGGGTGTGGCGGCGCGCCAGGGTATGCGAGAGCGCGAAGAGCGCAGTCCGGGATTTCGACATCGGTCGGGTCGGCCGTGGGGCTGGCGTTCGGCAAGCCGAAGCGCGGTTCGCCGAGATCGGTCTTTCGCCCGATCGGCGCCGTCATTCCGCCAAATCGGCGTGACTCGCGATCGGCGCCCAGGATTCAGGCTCGGCTCGACATCCCGAGCTGTTTCGGAGATCGCCCATGTCCGTCCGCTTCGTCGCTCCGTTCGTCCTGCTCACGTTCGCGTCGTCTGCGTTCGCGCAGCTCGGTCCGTGGAAGGACGGCGAGTTGCTGATCCGCACGGTGGTCCCGTTCACGCAGACCCAGGTGCTGTACCGCATGGATCCCGCGACGGGTCACGGCGACGTGCTCGCGTCCGGGTTCAACCACACCGGCTGGTCGGGCTCGATCGCGTACGACCCGGCGCGCTCGCAGGTGCTGATGTCGACGGCGTTCCCGCCGGACGGGACGTTCTTCACGCGGCTGTGGGCGCTGAACTCGAACGGCACGCGCGTGTCGATCCCCGGCTTCGAGAACGTGCCGTTGCGCGCGCTGTGCCCGGTCGGTGACGGTCGCGTGTACTTCCAGCGCAACTCCGGTTCGTGGTCGGTGGACGCGATCGAGTACCTCGACGCGAACGACGTCGTCCATCCGCTGCTCGACGCGACGGGCACGTCCGCGTTGATGTATCGCGCGGAGCACCTCGTCTACCACGCGCCGACGAACTCGCTGATCGGCACGAACTCCGAGTGGTGGTCGCCGCAGGACTGCCAGCCGTTCACGAGCACCGTGTTCCGCATTCCGCTGACGCCGGACGGCTCGCAGGTCGCGGGCCCGATCGTGTGCGCCCCGTGCGGTGGGTTCGGCTCGGTCGTCATGAACATCGATCAGATGCCCGGTGGATCGCTGCTGCTGACGACTCCGTACGCGTCGCACAACCTGGTCACGGTCGACCCGTTCACGCTGGCGGTCACGCCGTGGGCGAACGCGGCGGTGTCGGACATCGACGGTGCGTACTACGCGCCGCAAACCGGCACGGTCCTGATGCTCGACGACTGGACGAACACGATGCGCTCGATCTCGTTCGGATCGATCACCGCGGGCGCCGAGTTCGTGACCGACTTCGTCGTCAGCTCCGGCTCGAGCGGTTCGTCCCCGAGCGAGTCGATGTACGAAATCGATCTGAATGGCCCCCAGTGCTTCGGCTTCGCCGGCGTCTACGGCGATGGACTCGCGGGCGGCGGCGGGATCAAGCCGAGCCTGACCGCGACGGGTTGCCCGAACGTCGGCGACGTGTTCACGATCGGCATCGGCCAGGTCGTCGGCGGCGCCTCGGGGCTGTTGTTCGTCGGTTTGAACCCCGCGTCGATCCCGCTGGCTGGCGGCACCTTGCTCACGAGCCCGATCGTGCTGTCCCTGCCGCTGACCGTCGGCGGCACGCCAGGAGCGCACGCCGCGGGCTCGATCGAGTTCCCCGTGCTGTTGTCGGATCCGGCGCTCGCGGGCTTCACGTTCTATCTGCAGGGTGCGTTCGCGGACACGGATGCGATCTTCGACGCGTCGCTGACGAACGGGCTGCAGATCACGATGGGGTGAGAGAGCGAAGCGGACTTCGCGCTTCGCCGGATCAGAAGCTCGCGTCGAGCAGGATCCCGCACGACAGGCCTTCGAGCGTCGCGCCGTCCTGCGACAGGATCCCGAGCTGGACGAAGATGCGTTGTGCGTCGACTCCGACCGGCATCGACG
>JAEUIB010000538.1 GCA_016795255.1 Planctomycetota bacterium | reverse complement strand
AACGCATGATCGACTCCCGATTGAAGCGGTATCCGCAGGGGGTCCGGCGAAGCCGGGAATCTATCCACCGCGCGGGCCGCGCTCGCTCCGGAGATTGATCGTTCTTCGATTCCAACCCTAGGGGCCCGAGGACGTACTCAGAGGCCGTGAACCTGGTGAATGGGCGGGGCAGCCCCCGCCCATTCACCAGGTTCACGGCCGAACTCACAAGGTGTCCGAGGCGGCGGCAGCCGCCGTATTCATGGGCGATTCGGCCATGCTCGGCCCCATCGACCATTCAATTCGGCGACTGCCGTCGCCGAGCAACACCTGGTGAGGCCGAGAACGTGAATCAATCGGATTGATTCACGTTCTCTCAGTCCCACCGGAACTCGTCCCCCAATGACTCAGGATCGGAGAGGTTCATGTGGAAGTCCCTTGTCGTCGTGGTTGCCGCGGTCGTTTCCGCGGGTTACGTAGCCGTCGCGCGTGAGGACGGCGCCGCGAAGGCGCCCGAACGCAAGGCCGTCGACATCCGCTGGGAAGGCTCGGTGATCGCCGCGCGTGTCGTCAAGGACCTCGAGGCGTCGATGAAGTGGTACCAGGAGACGCTCGGGTGCGAGGTGTTCTTCGACTTCCGCCAAGGCGGCTGGGTCGAATTGACGACTCCCGTCAAGAACACGCTGATCGGGCTGCAACAGGCCGATCCGACGCACGAGGCCGTCCGTGCCGGCGACACCACGCTGATGCTCGGCACGACCGACATCGCGGGCGCCGAGACCTGGCTGAAGTCGCGCGGCGTGAAGACCGAGCCGATCGTCGAGATCCCGCAGACCGTCAAACTGATGACGTTCTTCGATCCCGACGGACACCGCCTGCAACTGCACGAGCCGTTCAAGGGCTGATGCGGGGCGGCTGTTGCGGGGTCGCGTCGACCGCGACGCGCGCTCGGCGACTCTCCTGGTAGAACGCGGCACATGCGCCGCCTGCTGGTCCTCGACGTCGTCGGATTGACTCCGAAGCACCTTCGTGGGGCGGCGAAGTCGCTCGGCCGTCTCGCGGCCGACGGCTTCGCCGCCCCGCTGCGTCCGGTGTTCCCGGCGGTCACGTGCTCCGTGCAGTCGACGTTCGTCACGGGGCGGACGCCGACCGAGCACGGCATCGTCGGCAACGGCTGGTACTTCCGCGATCTCGCCGAAGTCTGGCTGTGGCGGCAATCGAACCGCCTCGTCCACGGCGACAAGGTCTGGCACGAGGCCAAGGCGCGCGATCCGGCGTTCACCTGCGCGAACCTGTTCTGGTGGTACGCGATGGCCGGCGACTTCGACGCCGTCGTGACGCCGCGCCCCGCGTACCACGCCGACGGCCGCAAGTCGCCCGACGTGTGGACCGATCCCGCCGAGCTGAAGCCCGAGCTGAACGCGAAGCTCGGTCGGTTCCCGCTGTTCGAGTTCTGGGGGCCGCGCGCCGGCTTGCCGTCGTCGCAGTGGATCGCCGATGCCGCCGCGCACGTGCTGTCGACGCGATCGCCGACGCTCGCGTTCGTCTACCTGCCGCATCTCGATTACGACCTGCAGCGCTTCGACCCGGACGATCCGCGCAGCGACGCCGCGGTCGCCGCGATCGACGGCGTGGCGTCGCGCTTGATCGATCACGCGCGCGGCTGCGGCTACGACGTGCTCGTGCTGTCGGAATACGGCATCACTCCGGTGACCGACGCCGTGCCGATCAACCGCATCCTGCGCGAAGCCGGCTTCCTGCGCGCGCAGGACAACCTCGTCGGCGAGCTGCTCGACGTCGCCGTGTCGCGCGCGTTCGCGGTCGCCGACCATCAATGCGCGCACGTCTACGTCCGCGAAGCGCGCGACGTCCCGGCGGTGAAAGCGCTGCTCGAGACGACGCAAGGGATCGAGCGTGTGCTCGACGCGCGCGGCAAGGCCGAGTTCGGCATCGACCACGACCGCAGCGGCGAACTGGTCGCGATCTCCGAGCCCGATCGCTGGTTCTCGTACCCGTGGTGGTTGGACGACGCGAACGCGCCGGACTTCGCGCGCACGGTCGACATCCACAAGAAGCCCGGCTACGACCCGCTCGAGCTGATGCTCGACCCGAAACTGCCGGCGCCGAAGCTGAAGGTCGCGTGGACCCTGCTGAAGAAGGCGCTCGGCTTCCGCTACCTGCTGGACGTCGTCCCGCTCGACACGCGGCTGATCCGCGGTTCGCACGGCCGGTTGCCGGAACGCGACGACGACGGCCCGGTGCTGATCGGGTCGGACCGACGCTTCGCGACCGGCGAGATCGCGGCCACCGCGGTCCGGAAGACGATCCTCGACCACCTGTTCGCGGCCGGTTGACGCGACGGTTCACCTCGCGCGTCGCCGTCTCTATCGTCTCGCGTCGGAGCGGTTCCGTCGTGGAGGGTCCTCGTGATGCGCACCGTCCTGTTCGCCAAGGTCGTCCTTCTCGTGTCGGTGTTCGGGTTCGCCGGATGCAAGTCGACGGAGTCGGGCGACGCCCTCGACGCGGACGGCACGTTCGAGTCGTTCCTGGTCGCGTTCGAGCGCGGCAACGTCTCGCTGATCCGACCGCTGCTGTCGGACGACGTGCTCGTCACGGCGCCGGACGGCACCGCGCACGAAGGCAAGGACGCGGTCCTCGCCGCGTTCGAGAAGGCGTTCGCGTCGATGGGTGAGCGCAAGCGTCACCGCGCCCAGCAGACGACGCACGAAGACGACATCGCCGCGCAGATCGGCTTCTTCGACGACAAGAAGGAGCGCTCCGACGGCCGCGTCGAGACCACGGCGAGCGGCACGTACGTGCTGACGCTGCTGCGCGGGATGGACGGCCGTTGGCGGGTGCAGAACTTCGAGTGGTCGAACGGGTGAGAGGGCCTACCTCCCGACCGCCAACCCCTCTTGCGGATCGCTGATCCGGACGTACGCACCGAAGCCGCCGTCGTCGTTCGCGACCTTCAGCACGATCGTGTTCGAGCCCGCGCGCAGCGCGATCGGCACGAGGTCCTGGTCCGGCGCCGCGCCGCGATGGACTTGGCGGCGGAAGACTTCGGCTCCGTTCACGAACACGGCCAGGCCGTCGTCCGAGCCGAGGCGCAGCGTGACCTCGCGAACCGTCGGCGCGCTCGCGACGAAGCGCACGAACGCGACGGAGTGTTCGCCGAGATCCTGCTGCGAGGCCGTGCTCGCGCGCAGATCGACGTAGCCGTCGGCGTTCGCCGTGCGCGGAGACCAGCCTTCGCCGCTGCCGTCCTCGCGGCCGAGCGCTCGAGTGAACGCCGCACCGTCCTCGAGAGCGAACGGACCCGCGACGTCGAACTCGCGCACGAAGTCGCGTGCAGGTTCGAGCAGGATGCCGAGCAAGTAGGCCTCGCCATCGGTCGGCGCGATGCGAATCCGCTGCTCGCCCGCATCGACGCGCGTCTCGCCGATCGACAGTGATCGCATGGGCACGAAGCCGCGCTGCGTGCCGCCGTAACCGACACCGGCGAGCTCGAACCCGAGTCCGTCGACCATCATCGATCCCGACCCGGTCGTCGTCGCCACGAGCAGCGTCGCGCGCACGCGATCGGAGACGGCGACGTCGAGATCGCATTCGAACGGCCGGTCCTTCGTCGCGACGGCGACGCGCGGACCCGCGTGCGTCGGAGCGAGGTCCTCGATGCGCGCGAACACCGCGTCCTTCGCGCCGTCGAGACTCTCGAACGCGATCGCTCCGGCCGGCAACGCGATCACCTTGCGCGGCGGGACGAGGTCGCGTGCATCGACGCGCGGCAAGCCCAACGTCGTGCCGATGCAGGCGTAGCCGTACGTGACCGTCGCGATCTCGACGTAGGGCGCATCGTTGCCGCCGCCGTGCTCGAGCGTGAAGCGCATCGACTCGCGGAACGGGATCGCCGTGGTCGTGAACATGCGATACGTGGCGATGGAGCCGCCGGCCTCGTCCTTGTGCGTGAGCCCGAACAGCGCGGTCTGGAACGGGCCGGCGCGCCAGTACCAGCCCGAGTCGAAGAAGTCCTCGGTGCCCGTGCCGTGGTACGCCGTCGCGGGTCGGCCGTCGATCGCGATGGCCTCGTCGCCTTCGAGGTACGTGATCCCGCCTGCGCTGTTGCCGAGGTACGTCACGCCGACGACGTGTCCGCTGCCGCGCGCATCGAGCAGCACGAGCGGTTCGCCGCGCCGCGTCAGCGTGCGTTGCCAGCGCGCGAAGAACCGATGCGCACCGAACGCGTCGATCGGACCACGCACGCCGATCGCCGATGCGTCCACGCGCAGCGCTTCGTCGCCGGTCTGGATCACATGGACGCGCAGCGAGCGCGCGAACGGCTGCACGAAGCGCAGCTCGTATTCGGGCGGTGACGCGACGAACGGCAGCGCACGTGTCGTCGCCTTGGCGTCGACGAGCGCGAACAGATCGCCGAGCGGCGCCTCGACCCACGGCTCCGAGTCGTCGTCGACGAACACGCGCACGAGCGTCGTCCGCAAGAAGCGCGAGCCCTCGGCTTCCACGTGCATGCGCAACGACGTCACGACCGCGGGACCTTCGAGTTCGAGCGCGACGGCCTGGTCGTGCCCGAGTGAACACGGGAACTGCACTGGCGCGAACGTCGGGATCGGCCGGCCGTCGGCGGTCGCGAATGCCTTGCGCGTGGGGATGGGGCCGACGTCGCCGGGTGCGGGCAGCGGCGTCGCGGTCATGAAGTGCTCGGCCGCCTGAGCCCTCGTGACGCGTTCGACGTATCCGGTCAGGACGTCGGTCCGCGTCGCGTCCGGGTCGAACGAAACGACGTCGCTACCGGCAGGGAAACGCGCGGCCGTGATCTGCCAGAAGTAGAGCGGTCCGGTCGCGACCACGCGCAAATGCTTCGCGTACGGGATCGGCACGTACGCGACGAAGCCGCCGTGGGCGTCGTCGACGAACGGCCGGACGAACCCGGGGGCGAAGCCGCCGAACACGGCTGCGAACCGAGTTCGGATGCGCGGTTCGGACTCGCCGTCGAAGAAGAACTCGAGCCAGCAGTCCTCGTGCGGGTTCGCCGACCAGATCCGCGTGATGGCTCCGGGACCGTCGTGGTCGAACAGGACGAGCGCTCCGGTCCGATCGGCGACCGCTCCGTACCGCCCCGAAAAGCCGTCGTCGTTGCCGCCCGTACGGTCGAACGACGAGTCCTGGAACACTTCCCAATCCCGCGGCCGCGCCAGATCCCAGAGATCGACGAGCGCCGCCTCGGCGCGCACGACGGGAGGATCGTCAACCGGTCCAGCGAGGCACAACCACGTCGCGATCCAGACGGTCAGCATGGACGACTCCCGAACGACGCGTGTCGCGCGTACCATCCCCCGCGAACGAACGAGGGGCTCCGTGGTTCGACGACTCTATCGAGGTGATTTCCAACCCACGCTCGAGGACGCGCTCGTCGACGAGTTGCGGGCCGCGAAGGCCGGCGATCCGCTCGCGCGCGTCGACGTCGTCGTCCCGTCGAACCTGCTGAAGCTGCATCTGCGACGCATGCTCGCGGAGCGGCTCGGAGCGCACGCCGACGTCCGCTTCGTCACGCTGAACGAACTCGCACAGCGGCTGACCGAGCGACCGCTGTTCGAGTCCGACCTGCGCCGCCTGCCGTCCGGCGCCGCGGAGCTGATCGCCGCCGAGCTCGCGGCCGACGTCCCGGCGACGTCCGCGTTCGCGACCGTCCCGCGGCTGCCGCGCTTCGCCGGAGTCCTCGCGGCGACGCTGCGCGACCTGCGCGATGCAGGGTTCGGCGCGGACGACGTCGCTGGCGCGAACCTCGACGAACTGCCGAAGGACGAGCGCGCGAAGATCGCCGACGTCGCCGCGCTGTTGCGGGCGTTCGAGCAACGCCTCGACCGCGAGCGCGCCGTCGACGATGCGGCCGCGCTGCGGATCGCGGCCACGGAGGCCGGGCGCAGCGCTGGGTTCGACGCATCCACGCGCTGGTGGATCTACGGCTTCTACGACTTCACGGCCGTCCAGCGGGCTCTGGTCGACGCGGTCGTCGCGCGCTGTGACGCGCGTGCGTTCGTCCCCGCGTACGACGCGACGGCGGGGGCATTCGCGAAGCCGGCGCTGCGCGCGTTCGAAGCGCTCGGCTTCACGTCGAGCACGACGTCGCGCACCGCGGGCTCGACGGCGCTCGACGTCGCGCGCCAGCGGTTGTTCGCCGCGGAGTCGTCCGCGGATCGTCCGCAGGACGACTCGGTCCGCTTGGTGTCGGCCGCCAGCGCCGCGCACGAAGCGCGTGAAGTGGTGCGAATCGTCCGCGATTGCGCGCAACGCGGCGTGCCGCTGCATCGCATCGCATTGCTCGCTCGCGACGCCGCCGACGTCGCGAGCGTCGACGAAGCGCTGCGCAGCGCGCTCGAGCACAGCGGGCTCGAGCCCACGGCGTGGCCGCCGATCCACGTCCACGGCGGGCGAGCCGCGCACGAACGACGCGCGATGCGGGCCGCGCTGCTCGCACTCGACGTCGTCGCGAGCGGCCTCGAGCGTCGTGCCCTGTTCGAGTGGCTGCACTTCTCCGGCGGCGCGGACGACGTCCGCGCGTGGGAAGACGTCGCGCGGTTGTCCGGCGTCGTCGGCGGGTCCGGCGACGAGGAGTGGCGGACTCGACTGTCGCACGCGCGCCTGAGGGTGGGACGTCAGCTCGAGACCGCGGCGGCGAAGCCGCGCGACGACGAGGACGAGGATCGCGCGCAGCTCGAGCGCCGGCGCGACGCGATCGCGACGCTGGATCCGTTCATCGACGGGTTGGCGCTCCGCATGCGAGCGCTCGATGCCGCGCCGACGTTCCGCGCGAAGGTCGACGCGTTCCGCGAACTCGTCGCGAGCGGCGGCACGCACGGCCTCGAACTCGAACGGATCGGCGACGTGCTCGAGCCGCTGTGCGAGCTCGACGCGTTCTCGATCGTCGCGACCTCGGATGCGTTCGCGCTCGCGGCGCGCGCGCAACTCGAGAGCGCGACCGAGCGTGACGGATCGTTCGAGCGCGGCCTGTTCCTCGGCACCGTCGCCGCGGCGCGCGGTTTGTCGTTCGACGTCGTGATCCTGTCGTCGATGGCGCAAGGCCGTTTCCCGCGGCGCGGCACGCAGGATCCGATCCTGCTCGACGACGAGCGGCGGGCGCTGTCGCGGTCGCGCGTCGAAGCCGGTCGCATCGGCCTGCCGCTCGCGAGTCGCACGCTGTCCGAAGACCGCATGCTGTTCCGCATGGTGCTCGGTGCGGCGCGGACGCAGCTCGTCGCGACCTGGGCGCGCTTCGACACCGACAAGAACCGCGAGCTGTTGCCGTCGACGTTCGTGCTGGCGCTCGCCGAAGCGCTGGCCGGCAAGGCCGTCGATCTCGCGTCGCTCGACGCGTTGCCGCAGACGACGCGCATCTCGGGTTCGCCGACGCGATTCGATCGCGAGCCGATCGACCTGCGCGAGTTCGATCGTGCCGCCGTGGCCGCCGCGGTTACCGCCGACGATTCGGCGCGCGCGCTGTTCCTGCGCGAGCTCCACGCGCCGATCGCGCTGGCGTGGCGCGGCGAGCTGGAACGTTGGCGAACTCCGGCGTTCACGGCGTTCGACGGCGTGTTCGACGCGCGCGCGATCGGACTCGAGCCGCCGGCCGTCACGTCGGCTTCGGCATTGGAGACGTTCGCGATCTGCCCGTTCCGCTACTTCGCGCGACACACGCTGGGCGTCGACGAACCGGAGGAGCCGGAAGAGCAACTGACGATCGACGCCCGCGACCGCGGCACGCTCGTCCACGCGATCCTGCGCGAGGTCGTCGAGCAGTTGCTGAAGGCGCGGCAATGGCCGCCGTCGACGGTCGACCGCGCGCTGCTGCACTCGACGTTGGACCGGGTCGCGCGCAAGCGATTCGACGCGTTCGAGGTCGCGCACGCGACCGGCCTGCGACTGGTCTGGGACGTCGAGCGCGCGCGCTGGCTCGACGCGATCGAGGAGTTCCTCGCGAGCGGGATCGCCGACAGTGGCACCGGCTTGCCGGCGTTGCTCGAGGCCGCGTTCGGCTTCGACGCGAACGTGCCGCGGCTGCGTCTCGACGTCGCCGGCCGCATC
>JAEUIB010000531.1 GCA_016795255.1 Planctomycetota bacterium | reverse complement strand
CGACCAGTAGGACGGGGTCGTAGGGGGCCCTCGGCCCCCAACCTCGCACAACGCCCGAGCGGGCGTCACGCGCCGAAGGCGGTCCTGACCTTCGCGCGCAGTTCGATGTTCTGCGTCGACTCGTCGATGCGTGCCGCGAGGAACGCGTCTTCGATCAAATCGACCCACGCCAAGCCCTGCTCGTAGGCCTTGCGTGCCTCGGCGACGCGTTCGGCGTCGACCGCCTCCTCCATCTCCTTCACCTTCGCGTCGAAGCGTTCCTGCATCGCCGGCGGCATCGTCTTGCCGCGCCACTGCGCGAACTCGCCGGACATCAACTGTTCCGTGAATTCGGCGCGCTTCGCGTCCCACCACGCGCGATCGGCCTGCGCTTCGTACTCGGCGACCTCTTGCGCCTGATCGCGCAACACGTCGCGCCAGCGCGTCGCGTCGAGGTAGACCGCGACGCTGGCGAATCCCGTCAGGAATCCGCGGCCGCGCTGGTAGCGCTCGGACTGGTACAGCGCCTTCACCGTGCGCGGCTGCTGCGTGCTGAGGTCGGTGACGACGATCGCCTTGTTCGGATCCCTCGACAGCAGGAACATCTCGTTCAGCATCTCGAAGCCCGTCCCGCGCAGCTCGCCCTCGGGATGGTCCTTCGTCACGACGGTGTCCGCGCGCGGCGAGATCGTCACGCCGAGCGTCCACGGCCCGGATTCCTTTTTCTGCGAATCGAGGATGCCGAACGACACGTTGCGGACGAGGCTGCCGGGATCGTTGATGACGACGTCCTGCGCGGCGCGGTCCTTGTTCTCGTACGACACTTCGAACCACTTCGCCATCGCGCCGAGCACCGTGTACGACTTGATGATCGGATGGACGAAGCCGTTGAAGCCCTTCGCCTTCGTCGGATCGCCGTTCGCCGCGTTCAGCACTTCCATCGACGGACCGCGATCCGTCACCTGGAAGAACAGCGCGATGATCGGCATCCCGCGCTGCGGCGCGCCGAGGTACGTGTCGCGCCGCAACGCGAACACGATGTCGTCGCCGAGGAACATCGCGAGCTGCTGCGCCGCCTCCATCGCGTTCGTCGGTCGGAAGTCGGCGCGCACCTTGCGGAAGCGCTGCATCACGTCGTCGAGCGTCTTGCGCGTGTCCGGGTCGACGTCGGTCAGCGCCTTCACCAGCGTCGGCAGGAACTGCTTCATGTCGACGCGCGCCGCCATGACGAACCAGGTGTCCTCGGGCAGCCGCGTCGCCGCGTTGTCGAGCATCGCCTGGAGTTCGAACGTCTTGCGGTCGTAGAAGCCGCTCTCGGTCGCCTCGGCCTTGTCCTTGTCGAAGCCGAGCATCCCGCGCACGTCGATCGTCGAGTCGACGCCGATGTCGAGCGTCAGCTCGTCGAAGTAGTTCGGGTTGAACATCTTCGCCGCGACCATGCGCGACACCTCGCCGCGCGGCTCGAGGAACGCCTCGTCGGCGTCGGTCAGCGACAGCAGCGAACCGAGGTTCGCGTGCAGTTGGATGCGGTTCGACAGATCGGCCGCGGTCGTCTCGTGCGTCGGACGCACGCCGGCGAAGTCCGTCACGTCCTGGGCCACCGTCGCCGCGTAGCGCCGCGCGAACCCGAGCGTCGCGTCGCGCGTGACCTCGAGGCTCTCGACCAGGTGCTTCACTTCACCGACGAGATTCGGACCCGACGACACCACGAAGAAGTCGAGGCTCCGCCAGCCGTAGATCTCCTTGCCGTCGGCGAACGCGAACTTGCGCGTGCCGCTCTCGGTGTCCTCGACCTCGAACGGCATCGAGACGAACGATCGCACGAAGCCGCTCGCGGCGGCCTCCCACGCGAACTTCGTCGCGCCGGTGCCGAAGAAGGCCAGCGCGACTTCGGTGTGGTCGTAGCCGCGACCCTTCACGCGGCCGAACACCGCGCAGTCGATGCCGATCACGTCGTCGAGCGGCGACAACAGCGGCACGTCGTTCAACTGCGCCCGCAGCTCGTCGATCTTCGTGCCGAGGTCGAGGTCCTGCGCGGCCTGCGCGTAGAGCGGCGTCTTCGCGAACTCGCGGAACGTCCGCGCCGTCTCGATCTGGCGCCAGACGCGCGGCACCGGGAACTCGATCACGTCGATGTCGTCGATCAGCCCGCGCTTGTGCGCGAAGAAGTCGATCGTGCGCGGCACCGTGTATTCGATCGCGATCGCCTTCTCGCGCTCCGATTCGAGCAGTCGGGCCTCGAACGGATCGAAGAACAGCAACGTGAACGCGAAGTACGACAGGCCGGCGACGAAGGCGAGGACGACCAGCGCCTTCTTCCACAGCCCCTTGCCCTTCGAACTCTTGGAACTCGTCGGGTTCTTGAAACGGGTCTTGGGTTGGACCACGGGCTTCCCTGTGCGAACGATGGCTGAGCGAACGCGAAAAGCGCGGGATGCTACACGCCACGTCGCATCGCCGCGCCCGAACCTGGTCGAAACGCTGGCGCAACGCCGCGCTTCCCGGAAAATCCCTCCCCCTCGCCACCCTGGATCGATCGGAACTCCTCTGACGACCGGCCCCTCCGCCCCCGCCGCCGAAGCCCCCGACGACCCGCCCGCCGAGCGACGCGGGGCGTTCGGCGGATTCATCGGCCCGCGCACGCTCGTCGAGCAGGTCCGCGTCGCCGCGCCGTATCTGTTCGATGGTTCACATCCGCGCGAGGCGGAGCGACCGGCGCGGACGGCGCGAAGACTCCACGAGCTCGCCCACCATCCGCTCGGCTGGTGGGAGATGTTGTTCCAGGTCGACCTGTTGCCCGCCAGCGAACGACCGTCCGCCGCCGAGCGCACCGACTACTTCGCGCTGTGCCTCGCCGCGCACTTCGCGAGTTGCGCGACGTACGTCCCGACCGACGTCGACGCGAAGATCCGCCACGCCCTGTGGTTCGAGCAGGAGGACGCCGCGGAGCGCGCGAACATGCTCGAGCTCGCCGCTGCGCTCGGGGATTGGGACGTCCGGCGGTTCTCGGCGCGACTGTGTCGGACCGACGGCGACCCGCTCGGCCTCGAGCCGCGACGCATCGTGTCGGGCCACGACGGCGAACGCTTGTCGGTGCTGGTCGGCGCCATGCTCGCGTCGATCGCGTTCGGTGATGCGGCCGCCGCCGCGAGGTTCGAGGACCTCGTCGACCAGGAACTCCGCCGCGAGGCCGACGCGTACCTCGCGCTCGAGCACGTCCCCGGTCGCGAACTCGACCTGCTCGCGCTCGCGGCGACGCTGACGCACAACGTCGGCGACGTGAACCAGAGCCTCGAGTCGTCGTCCGCCCGCCGCGTCGGCGACGCCCAGAAGGTGCGCTTCGGCAAACTCGCGCAGGAACGCCCGGAGCGCTACTCCGGCGCGTTCGCGCGCGCCGCGGTGCTCTATCGCGAGCTGCTCGCTCCCGAGGGCCATCGCAATTACCCGCTGCGCCAAGTGAAGGCGCTGCGCACGCACGCGGATCTGCTGTACCCGCTCGGCCCGTTCGTCGACGCGTGGGGCGAACGCGTCGCGACGTGGCCGGCATTCGATCCGCAGATCGTCGCCGACGTGGTCGCGGCGCTCGTCGACGGTTGCCGTCGACTCGGTGCGCAGGAGTCGTACTACCGCGCGCTCGCCGGCATCGACGCGAGGACGAGCGGAGGACTCCTCGGGCACGAGCTCGACCCGCTCCACGCACCGGCGACGCGTCGCCAACTGCGCGACCCGACGCTGCGCCGCAAGGTCGCCGTCGCGCGCGTGTCGTTCGAATCGAGTTATCGCAAGCGCGTGCGATCGCTGACCGTCCGCTGACCTTGCGCCGACGTCGCGCGGACGACGCGACGTCGGCCTACGGACGAAGCAAGGGCCGCCCGACCGAAGTCGAGCGGCCCAAGGGAGTGCCGTGCGGGCGAACCGCGCGGGTGGACGAAGTCGAGCGGGGAGCGCGCGGCGACGGACCGACAGCCGGTTCAGGATCGGGGAATTGAGTCGACACTCGACTCCCGGCCCACCTTCGCAACGCTCCACGCTCGACGAACACGGATGCGAGACACGTCGGAGATCCGCGACCTTCCGCCGGCTCCGCTTCGGACCGGCACCGACGCGACCTCTCGTGACGCCGCAGCTCCTCTCTGTTCGAACAACAGCACTGCGGCGCACCGAGGGGTTCGTCGCTGCCGGCGTCGGGGAGACCACCGGACGGTCGCGACAAAACATTCAAATCGGTCAGCCGCGAACGATAGACGCCCGCGGCTCCGTCGCCACCGCGGGATCGAGATTCTTTTCATCCCTCGGCCATCTCGTCCTTCCGAAGCCATCCCTGCGCGGATCGGCGCGTTTCACGGGCATCACCGAGAAACGCGTTGCCGCCGGCGTCGGGGGGCTTTAAAACGCGCAAATCGATCGTCACGGTCCGCCCCGTACCGAGCCTACCGATGCCCAAGTCCGGCCTATCCCCCCGCGAACTCGCCCTCGCGATCGGTGCGAGCGAATCATCCGTGAAACGTTGGGCGGACGACGGACACATCGGCATCGCGAAGACCGCCGGCGGCCATCGGCGCATCCCGATCGCCGATGCGATCCGCTTCATCCGCGAGCGTCACCTCGCCATCGAACGGCCCGAGATCCTCGGACTCGGCGAACTCCAGGCGGCCCCCGAGGCACAGCGGGCGGCGTCGCCCGCCGACCAACTTCGGGCCTTCCTCGTCGACGGCAAAGCCGCGGAAGCTCGCGGCCTGATCCTGTCCTGGTACCTCGCCGGTCAGTCGATCGCGACGATCGGGGACGAGCACCTGCGGCCCGCGTTCGAGACGATCGGATCGCTGTGGCTCGACTCGAGCGACGGCATCTTCGTCGAGCACCGCGCGACCGAGATCGGCCTCGCCGCGCTGCACCAATTGAGCGCGCTGCTGCCGGTGCCGACCAGCGGCCCGGTCGCGCTCGGCGGCGCGTGCAGCGGAGACACGAGTCTGCTGCCGACCACGCTGGTCGCGATGGTGCTGACCGAACACGGCTTCCGCGCGCAGAACCTCGGCGCGAACACGCCGATCGCGTCGTTGACGCACGCGATCACGCGCGAGCGGCCAGCGCTCGTCTGGTTCAGCGCCAATCACCTCGACGACGCGCGTGCGTTCGATCGCGACCTCATCGCGCTGTCGTCGACGCTCGAGCGCTTCGACGCGATGGCGATCCTCGGCGGTCGGGCGCTCGCGGGGCTGTCGAATCCGATGGGTCCTCGGTTGCGTGTCGCGCGATCGCTGACCGAACTCGCAGCGTGGGTCGACGGCTGGAACCAGCGGCGTACGACGCCCTGATCCGAAGTTCCCGAGGGCTCTCAGCGCGGGCTACGCCCGCAACCGAACGACGACGGCGTGCTCCAACGACCTCGTCGGACACCTGTGGATACGGCGGCTATGAAATCGGTCGCATCGCGACCGGGGCGCCGCCTCGGACACCTGGTCGGGATCTACTAGGTTCGCGAATCGTCGCTTTACGCGACGATTCGCGA
>JAEUIB010000521.1 GCA_016795255.1 Planctomycetota bacterium | reverse complement strand
GACGATGGAGCCGATCACGATGCGCCGGAGAGTACACGAGCGCGCGGCGCCCCGACCGCCGCGCGCTCGTCGCACGCTTGCCTCTCGCGCCGATCGCGCTCACTGGAACAGGATCGACTGCTCGTTGGTGAGGTACGTGCGGAACGGACCGCCGACCGCCGCGCTGAACGAGATCGAGAACGGCGTCGGCAAGCCGGACGGGATCGAGAACGTCAGCGAATCGACCCCGCCGACCGAAATGGTGCCGCTCCACAGCGTCGCGAACGGCACGTACGACAGATACCCGTACGGCGCGACCGACGCGTTGAATCCGAGCGGGACGAAGCCGAACAGCAGTTGGTACGGGCTGCTCTCCGAGCCGTGCACTTCCAGTTGCAGCAGGCCCGGACTCGCGACGACGTTGCCGGCCGGAGCCTCGAGGCGCGGCGACGGCATCAGCGCGATGTTGCGCAGCGTCGAGACCGTTCCCGGCCCCGCGGCTCCTTCGTAGACCTTGATGACCTCACCCGGATCCTGCGCGTCGAAGTCGCCGTTCAGATCCGCGTAGCGCACGACGAGGTCGCCGACGGCGGTCGTGTTCTCGACGGCGAACACGCGACCGAGCTCGTCGACTTCGATGCCGAAATGGTTCGCCGGCACACCGATCGAGTTGCCGGTCTTGTCGGCGAAGATCGCCATCTCGCCGGCGTCGTTCCAGTCGCCGTCGGCGTTCGCGTCGACGCCACGCAGGATGAAGTCGGACGTCGCGTCGTTCAGGAACAACGCACCGTCGGCAGCGAATTGCACCGCGTTGACGTTCTTGATCGCCGGCGAACCGACCGGGCTGTTGTAGGCGATCGTCGTCTCACCGGCGTCGTAGTAGTCGCCGTCCTGGTTCGCGTCGTGCATGCGGTAGACGACGTCGGGATTGACGTCGGCGACCAACAGATCGCCGGTCGCGGGGTCGATGCCGAGGCCGAACGGCACGGCGATGTTGAACGCACCGGCGACCGAGTCGTAGACGATCGTGATCTCCGCGAGGTCCAGCGCATCACCGTCCTGGTTGAGGTCGAACGCGCGCCACACGAAATCGAGCGGACTCGCCGAGGTGCCGGAGTTGATGCCGACGATCCCGCCCTGCGCATCCGCGCGGATCACGAGGGCCGACGTGAACGTGACTCCCGACGCGTTCCCGTTGTCGATGAAGACCGACCACTCGCCGGCGTCGTTCGCATCCCCATCGCCGTTCTGGTCGAGGGTCCGCATCACGAGGTCGGCCGAGAAGTCGCTCGTGTACTGCCACCCCCCACGGTCGAAGGCGATCGAGCACGGGCTCTGCAGCGCGACCGAGCCCGCGACGGCCGCGTCGAACATCACCTTGAAACCGTTGGGCTCGGTGACCGTGCCGTTCTGGTCGGTGTCGATCAAGCGCAGCAGTTGCGTCGTATCCGAGTCGCACACTGCGATGTCATAGGTGCTTACGTGTGGAAGCACCTGTGCTTGTGAGGAACCGGTCCACGCGGCGACGACGAAGGCGATCGCGATCTGGGAACGCATGACGACTCCGAACTAGGTCCTGTGGTCGAACCCGCCCGGCGCTCGCCGCAGCGGTCCTGCTCGATCCGAATTGAGAATCAGACTCAATACAGATCTCGGACGCATGGAGCAACGGTCCAAACGGTCGCACCGAGCGCCGAACGACGATTGGCGGGGCGTCGCGCCGCGCGTGTCCGGCGGCGTCCTGGGCCCGGCCGCCCGTGACCGACCGACCGTTCCAGCGAGCCGCTACGGCGTCCGCGGCAGGAACCGACCGTCGTCCTCGACGCGAAGGCCGAGCGCGTCGAGCTTCTGCCGCAGTCGGTCGACGCCGAACACCATGGCGCGCAGCCGCGCGGCCGTCGCGGGATCCTCGCGCACCAAGCGCGCCGAGCGTTCGATGGCGCGCTCCCGATCGCCGTCGAGCAGCCCGAGCACGAGGTCCGCGAGCACGTAGTGCCGCAGCGTCGGCGCGGTCGGATCCTGGCCGGCGAGTTGGGCTCGCACGCGAACGAGGAACGGCTCGGGGTCGGGCGCGGTCAGCGCATAGAACAGATCGCCGACGAACTTCATCTCCTGCGATTCACGAAGCGCCGCCGGTTCGATCCCGGCCGCTGCACACGCCTCGTCCGGAGTCAGCAACCGATCGCGCGACACGCTCGCACTCGATTCCGGAACCAAGATCGGCGCCAGCACGAGCGCCCATTCGGCGGCGACGATCGCCTGCCCGAGGACCGTCGGATGACAGTGGTCGACGAACAATCCGCCTTCACCCGGCGACGGAGCCCGCTCGATCGCGGCCCGCGCATCGAGGAGCGGAAGCTCGAACCTCTGCGCCGTCGCGACGATCCTCGCGACGATCGACGCCGACGCCGCCCGCGCGTTCTCGTCGAGATCCCACGCTTCGAGATCGAGGCCGCGCGCGACGTCGATCTCGCCCCGCGCTCGCGCCCAATCGGCCTCGACGTGCCGCAGGATCGCGACGTCGGGATCGATCGCGCGCAACGCCTCGATCTCGGTGCCCGCAACGTCCAGCGAACCCGCGGAGATCGCCCGCGCGGCGCGCTCGAGACGCTCGCGGTACGCGGCCTGCGTTCGCTCGTCGAGCGCGCGCGAGAACGCCGACTGGATCGGTGGGTACTCGCGACCGTTCGAGACCGGGACCGCGAACACGAGCCGCGTGCCCCGATCACGCAGGTCCCGCGCCAGCGCGTCGAGCGTTTCGGCAAAGCGCTCGAGGATCAAAGGCCGCAGCGGTGCGGTCCTCGACTCCGGCTCGATCCACGTGCTCGGCGCCGTCGTTCCGGGCGCGACGAGTCCGCCAGTGACCGACGGTTGCAGAGCGCGCACGAACAACCGGCCGAGTCGGGTCACCTCGATCACGGTCACCAACCCGTCGGGCAACGCGACGGCTCGCTGCGCGCGGAGCGTCTCGGTCGCGGCCGGCAGGAACTCGTTGTTGCCCGTGTAGACGACGATCGCGTCCGGATCGAGTGCGTCGGCGGCGAACCGCGCGAGCGCCGCGACCTGCGTCGCATCGAGTCCCGGCGCGGCCAAGCGGACCGCGTCGACTTCTCGTCCGGTCAGGTGCTCGAGTTGCGCGTCGAACAGGCGCGGAATCGTCGACCGATCGGCGAGCACGAAGCCATGGATCGTCGAGTCGCCGGCGAACACGACGCGCAACGCGCCGGCAGGCTTCTTCGCCG
This sequence comes from Planctomycetota bacterium, assembly GCA_016795255.1. GTDB lineage: Bacteria > Planctomycetota > B15-G4 > B15-G4 > JADJEK01 > JADJEK01. The sequence goes on along the minus strand of JAEUIB010000521.1, from coordinate 1,066 downwards.
CGACCACCGTCGTGACCGGCTGGCCGTTCGATTCGCCGCAGCGGACCTCGAGCACGCCATCGCCGACGGTGCGGAACTCGACGGACGTCGACGCCTCGCGCGGTAGGTCGAGCGCGCGCAGCGCGAGTTCCGCCACGCCCAGCGCGACGAGGCCGCCGACCCCGAGAGCGAGCAGTCGATGACGCGTGCGGGAACGCATGGCGCGGCAAACTAGCAGCCCGTCGAACAAGTCCGCCGACCAATTGGACGAGCGAAGCCGAGCTCCGATCCGCGAGGACGCGAGACCGCGCCGGACCGAACCGGGCGATGCACACCGGCGAGCGCGACCCGCTGGCGCGAAGGGACCGTGAAGAGACCGTCAATTCCCCGCAGCCGCATTGCGCGCCGACGTTCGCGTCGACACCGTGCGCCGCGCCTTCCCGACCTCGACTCCGAGCCCACCATGCACACGACGGCACCGACCCACTCCGCCAAGCAGTTCGTCACGGGGATCGCGCTCGCAACGGCGAGCTTCGCGTCGTCGGCTGCGGCTGCGATCCAGCCGTTCCCCGGCTCCGCGGGCATCGACATCGGCGCAGCGTTGCCGCCGCAGTTCGAAACCAGCGGGCTGTGCTGGCACGAACGACTCCAGTGCCTGTTCGCGGTCAGCGACGACGGCCGCGTCACGCGCATCGAAGCCGACGGCTCGCTGCCGCAGACGTGGGCGCTCGGTGGGCTCGACCTCGAGGACGTGACCGTCGCCGACCCCGACACCGACCTCGTCTACCTCGGCATCGAGCATCCCGACTCCATCGCCGAGTTCCGCCTGTCGACCGGCACGATCACGCGCACGTTCTCGTTCGGCGCGTGGACGAGTCCGCTGAGCTCCGACGGTGTCGAGGGGATCACGTTCGTGCCCGACGCGAACGCACCCGAGGGCGGCGAGTTCTGGGTCGCGCAGCAGCTCGACGGCCGCATCTTCCGCTTCCGGCTGCCGATCGCGTCCAGCGCGACGAGCACGACGCCGACGTTCCTCGGCTCGTTCGTGCCGGTCGCCGGTCGCGCCGATCTGTCGGGACTCGCGTTC
>JAEUIB010000494.1 GCA_016795255.1 Planctomycetota bacterium | reverse complement strand
GCCGACGCCGTGTCGGGGGCGGACGGGACGTTCGGCATGAGCCTGCCGGCCGGGCAGATGGTCGTGGTGCGCGTCGAAGCGGCCGGCTTCACGACGAACGAGTGGTCGATGAGGTGGCCGGACGTGGATGCCGGCTGGATCGAAGTCGTCCACCTCGAACCCGTCGCCGTCCGGTCGATCGAGGGCGATCTGGTCGCTCCGGACGGCCGCGCTCTGCCGCAAGCAGTGCTCGAGCTGTTGCGCGGAACCGGCGCGAGCGTCGACGAGCGTCTCGACCCCCGCGAATCGACGCAGCTCGCGGTGGCGACGGTCGTGTTCGAACCGAGTGGCGTCGGGATGCAGGATCGCGTGACCGACGGCGTGCGTGACGTACGGCCGCGAACGGAGATCGACGAGAACGGCGGCTTCGCGTTCGAGCGACAGCCGGTCGGCGTGGCCGGCACGCTGCGGCTCGTCTGGTGCGGTCGCGAACTGAGCCACGGGACGTGGACGGGACGCGAGTCGCGAGCTCGCATCGTGGTCGACCCCGCGGTCTTGCTCGACGGCCTCGCGAGTCTCGACGTCGTCGTCACGGGATTCGGAGGCGCGACGGACTTCGAATGGCTGACGGTGTTGCTGTGGAGCGTCGACGGCCGGCTCGCGTTCGACCGCCGCATCGCCCGCGGCGACTCGCGCCCGTTGCGCTTCGCCCGGCTGAGTCCAGGGCGCTACGTCGTCGAGGTGCGAGCGCGCGACGTCTTGGCCAGCGCGTCGTCGACCCTCGAGCCCGGAGAGCACGAGGTCGTCGAGCTCGATGCGGCGCCCTTCGCGACGTTGACGATCGACGTCGTGGGTTGGCCGACGGAGGGTGCAGGGATGCCGCGCGTGCTCCCGGCCGACGGGTTCGGTCCGGAGGTCGTCGTCGGCGCGCGCCGCGGCGAACCCTCCGGCTCGTTCGTCGCCCGCGTTCCCGCCGGTCGTTACGTGGTCGCGCAGAACGGCGAGGCTCGCGCGGTCGACGTGCTCGCCGGGTCGACCACGAACGTGCGCCTCGCATGGAGCGCGTCGGCGATCGTCGAGTTCGAACTCGGCGGGGAACTCGATCCGAACTTCGCGCTCGCGCCGTGGGTGCAGGCATGGCTGACGGTCGAGCGCGGGGACGGGCTCGTGGTGTCGCGGGATTGGCACGAACTCCCGGTCGACGACGATGGTCTCGCGCGGCTGTTCGTCCCGCTGACGCCCGGGGACTACGTCGTGCGCGTCGAACGCAACGGCGCGACCGTGGAGCAGGCGTTCACCGTCGCGGCCGGCGACCGGGATCAAGTGGTCCGCGTGCGGTAGATCGATCGCGCGCTTGAATCAGGGGTGCGCGGCGGCTGAACTTCCGCGACCGACAGCCGGTGTCATCGGCCGGAACGACGCGATTCGCGCGTCCTTGGCGTCCCCACCGCTGTTCGATCGAGGTCCATCCCATGCGTGCTTCACCCGTCGTGCACTCGTTCGTCGCGCTGTTCGCGCTGTTGTTCGTCGGCTGCGGTTCGGCCAAGAACACGCCCGAGCAGGCGTTCGAGGATCTGCGCACCGCGTTGCGCGAACAGAAGTGGGACCTGCTCTACGACATCCTGCCGCCGGAGCGGCAGAAGACGTTCGATGCGCAGATCGAGAGCGTGGTCGAGCAGTTCCAACTGATGGCGCAGGTGAGTCCGGCGGACGTCGAGCCTGCGGCGAAGCGCGAACTCGGCATGAGCCTCGCCGAGTGGAAGCAGCTCGAGCGCCGCAAGCAGTTCGCGACGCTGTTCAAGAAGGACGCGAAGATGCAGCTCGCGGAGATCGGCATGAACTCCGACGAGATCGCGGCGTCGACCGTCAAGGAGTTGTCGATCGTCGGCGACAAGGCCGAGTTCTCGCTCGACGACGGCAAGGGACATCGCACGCGGCTGACGTTCGTGCTCGTCGGCGGTTACTGGCGCTTCGAACTGTGAACGACGCCGCGGCGCGCGAGGACGCACTCGCGCGGGTGCGGCGCTACCACGAGTCGACGAAGCACACCGTCGCGTCGGTGTACGGGTCGCGCCACGTGCTCGATTGGGCGAACCAGCCCGACCCGTTCCGCCGCTACGAAGGCGCGCCGATCCACGCGCTGTCGCGCGCGCCGGCGATCCCGGAGATCGGCACGTTCGACGTGCTGGATCGCATCGGGACGGGAGGCGGGGAGCGAGCTCTCGACCGCGAGGCCGTCTCGGCGCTGTTGTTCCATGCGCTCGCGGTCAGTGCGTGGAAGCAGTTGAGCGACGATCCGAGCGTCCGCTGGAGTCTGCGCGTCAACCCCTCGTCGGGGAACCTGCACCCGATCGAGGCGCACGTGATCGTCCGCGACGGCGTCGACGGACTTGCGCCTGGGGTCCATCACTATCGGGCCGACGTCCACGCGCTCGAGGAGCGCGCGGGCGGTGATGTCGTGCCGCGCCGCTTCGGCGAGGGCGCGTCGGTGCGAATCGTGCTGACGTCGATCGTCTGGCGCGAGGCGTGGAAATACCGCACGCGAGCGCTGCGCTACTGCCTGCTCGATGCCGGACACGCGTTGGGTGCGTTGCTCGCGGCGGCCGCGGCGCTCGGGATCGACGCCCGCGGGTCGTTCGAGTTCGACGACGCCGCGCTCGCCGCGGCGATCGGAGTCGGCGGTGGCGACGAAGAGCCGTTGCTCGTCGTCGCGTTGGGGACCCCGCGGAACGGCGACGCCGCGAAGCCGTCGGCCGCGTTCGTCGGCACGCCGAACCCGCTGTCCGAAGAGGTGATCGAGTACGTCGCGATCGACGCCGCGGCGAACGCCTGCAGAACGCCGGGGATCGCCGCCGGCGACGTCGCGCGGCGCGTCGATCCGTTCCCCGGCGTCGCGGCGTACGTCCTGCCGCGCAAGATCGCGCGGGACGAGCCGTTCGCGCGCGTCGCGCGCCGGCGCCGTTCGGCGGTCGAGATGGACGGGAAGCAACGACTCGAGTTCGACGCGTTCGCGACGCTGATGCAACACGCGCAGCCGCCGCTGCACGTCGACTGGCTGCGATCGACGGAGCGCTTGATCACGCTGGTCGCGTACGTCCATCGCGTCGACGGCGTCGAGCCCGGCGCGTACGCGTGGCGTCCCGAGAGCGGCGAGCTCGTGCTGGCGCGCGCGGGGGACCAGCGGGCGTGGGCCGCCGGGTTGTCGCTCGGCCAGGAGATCGCGAGTCACGGCGTGGTCGCGTTCTCGATGATCGCGGACCTCGAGCGCGCGTTCGCGGCGTTCGGGCCGCGGGGGTATCGCGCCGCGCACGTCGAAGCCGGCTGCATCGGCCAGGCCTTGTACCTCGGCGCCGAGGCGCTCGGGATCCACGCGACCGGCATCGGCGCGTTCTACGACGACGACGTGCACGGCCATCTCGGCCTGACGCGCGAGCGTGGCCAGGTCGTCTACCACTTCACCGTCGGCCGTTCGGTGTTCGATGAACGGATCGTCGAGTCGTCCGATCCGTTCCGTGACCCGTACCGAGGAGCTCCATGAACGCCGAGACGCGCTCGATCCTGTCGACGTGGAAGTCGCCGCCGCGGGACGTCGTCGCGATCGTCGACGCGCCGGGGACGCCGGTCGTCGCCGTCGAGCCGACCGGCGGTCGCGTGTTGATCGCCGCGTACCGCGATCTGCCGACGATCGAGGAGATCGCGCGGCCGATCGCGAAGCTCGCCGGCCATCGGTTCGATCCGGTCACCGCGCATTGGCAGCGCACGTGGCACTTCACCGGGTTCTCGATCGTCGACGTCGAGACGCGGGCCCGCGTCGAGATCGACGTGCCGCTCGGTGCTCGCCTCGGCCGACCGCTGTGGTCGCCGCGCGGCGGGCGCGTCGTGTTCACCAACGAGACCGAGCGCGGCGTCGAGTTGTGGCTCGCCGATCCGGCGACCGGAGCGACGAAGCGCTTGCTCGGGCCGATCCTGCATCAGTCGCTCGGCGACTTCGTGAGGTTCCTGCCGGACGGGTCGGCGCTGACGTGTCTCGTGCGCGTCGACGCCGTGACGCCGGCGGTCGCCGAATGCGTGCGCGGCCCGATCGTCGAGGACACGGTGGGGCGCGCGGCGACGAATCGGACGTTCCAGGACCTGCTGAAGGACGCGACCGACGACGCGCAGTTCCGAGCGCTCGCGATGGCGCGGCTCGCGCGCGTCGACTTCGACGGCGGCGTCGTCGAGCTCGGCGATGCCGGGATCTTCCTCGATGCCGCGGCGTCGCCGGACGGTCGCTACGTGCTGGTCGAGCGCGCGCTGGAGCCGTTCTCGCACGTGGTGCCGCTGCATCGTTTCGCGCGGACCGTCGAGGTCTGGGATCGCGACGGCTCGCTGGTGCGCGAGCTCGCGCGCTTGCCGGCGGCCGAGGAAGTGCCGATCCAAGGCGTGCCGACCGGGCCGCGCGCGGTGTCGTGGCAACCGCTGCGGCCGGCGACGCTGGTGTGGGCCGAGGCGCAGGACGGCGGCGATCCGCGCAAGGCCGCCGCGTTGCGGGATCGGTTGTTCGCGCTCGACGCACCGTTCTCCGCCGAGCCGCGCCCGATCGACGCGACCAAGGAGCGGTTCATCGGACTCGATTGGACCGAGCGGCGCGACGAAGCGTTCGTGACCGATTGGCATCGCGACACGCGCTTCGCGACGACGCGGCAGATCGCCGTCGACGGCGCGTTCGAACCGCGCGAGGTGTTCCACCGTTCGGTCGACGACCGCTACGGCGATCCGGGCGAGCTCGTCCACGTGCGAGGTCCGGACGGACTCGCGGTGGCGCGCGTCGAGGACGGCTGCGTGTGGCTCGCCGGCGACGGAGCGACGCCGCGCGGCAATCGGCCGTTCCTCGATCGACTCGATCTGACGACGCGCGCGACGACGCGCGTGTGGACGGCGCGCGAGGGCCGCTACGAGTCGTTCGTGCAGTTCGTCACGCGTGCGCCCGACGGTGCGCGCCGGTTCGTCCTTCGCACCGAATCACCCGGCGAGCCGCCGAACTACGCGCTGTGGCACGAGCGCGACGGCGAACTCGCGCGCCTGACGCACGAGGTCGATCCGCATCCGGGCTTGTCGGGCGTCACGCGCGAACTCGTCACGTACACGCGCGCGGACGGCGTGCCGTTGTCCGGGACGTTGCTGTTGCCGCAGGATCGCGAGCCCGGCCGGCGATTGCCGCTCGTGATCCACGCGTATCCGACCGAGTTCGCCGACGTGCGCACCGCGGGCCAAGTCAGCGCGGCGCCGACGCGGTTCACGCGGCTGCTCGGCACGTCGCCGGCGTTCTTCCTGCTGCGCGGCTACGCGGTCCTCGAGCAGGCGACGATCCCGATCGTCGGTCCGCCGGAGACCGTCAACGACACGTTCATCGAGCAGGTCGTCGCCGCCGCCGAGGCCGCGATCGACGCGTTGGCGGCGCGCGGGATCATCGACGAGCAGCGCGTCGGCGTGATCGGTCACTCGTACGGCGCGCTGATGGTCGCGACTCTGCTCGCGCACAGCGGTCGCATCCGAGCCGGCATCGCGCGTTCGGGCGCCTACAACCGCACGCTGACGCCGTTCGGATACCAGAACGAGCGGCGCACGCTGTGGCAGGCGAAGCAGGCGTACCTCGACAATTCGCCGTTCCTGTTCGCCGATCGGATCAAGAAGCCGCTGCTGCTGATCCATGGCGCCGACGACGAGAACCCCGGCACGTTCCCGCTGCAGTCGCAGCGGTTGTTCCACGCGCTCGCGGGGCTCGGCGGGACGGCGCGGCTCGTCGTGCTGCCGCACGAGGGGCACGGATACAGCGCGAGGGAAAGCGTGCTGCACGTGCTCGCGGAACAGTACGAGTGGTTCGACAAGCACCTGGAAGGTGGGGCGCCGGAAGCCGGTGGCGGTCGGTGACCGCGGCGGACTCGGCGAGTCGGCGTTGCCGACTCGCCGTCGTCGTTCGCTTCGTGTCAGCTCGGCAGCGCGTCGTAATCGATCTCGACGTCCGTCGTGTCCGGGGCCGCGGGTGAGTTGCCGCTGGTCGCGCCGAGAGCGCCTGAATTGCGCCAGTTGACGCGATTGCCGGTCATCGTGTTCCCGGAGACGGTGATGCCGTTGCCGCTGAGATCGAGCCCCTCGCCGAGGTTCGACTTCATCACGTTGTCGCTGATCGAGCCGTTGTCGCCGATCACTTCGATGCCGTCTTCGCCGTGACTCGACGATTGATTGCCGTCGATCAACACTCCGTTCGCCTCGACCAGGATGCCGTCGTGGACGCACGAGCTGAGCTTGTTCGACACGATCGAATGGCCGGTACCGTTCTGGAGGTAGATGCCCGCGCCACGAGCCTGCGGGATGGTCGGGCCGCCGCCGAAGACGACCGAGGCGGCGCGCAGTCCGGCTCGCGTGACGGTGTTCTGCGTCAGTTCGGCGTTGGTGCAGTCGAGCAGCCACATGCCCGGCACCGAGCAATCCGAGATCGAGTTCTTCTCGATCGTGATGCCAATGACACCGTCGACGAAGATGCCGGCGCCCGGCGACACGAGCGACGTCGTGTTCGGCGACACGCCGATCGTCGACAGCTTGTTCTTCGACACGAGCAGCGCGCTACCGCCCGGGATGAAGATGCCGGTGCCGTTCTTGATCGTGTTGGACGAGATCTCGCCGTTCGCGCCGCCGTGGAAGATCGCGAACAACGTCGCGTTCGTGATGGAGTTGCTCTTGATCGACGTGTCGTCGCCGCCGCTCAGGATCGCGATGGGGCAATGTTCGAACTTGTTGCCGGTGATCGTCGCGCTCCCGCCATCGATGCCGAGGGCGAGTTCGAGCATCCGGAACGCGCATTTGTTGACGGTCACGCCGTCGCCTTCGATGGACACACGTCCGCCGAACTTGAACGTGCAGCGGTCGAGCGTGAGGCCATCGGAGTTCGACGTACGCACGTGGTACGCCAACGGGTGTTCGCTGGTCAGCTTCGACAGCGTGACGTTCGACGCGGTGCCGATGTCGATGTTGCCGTCCTCGACGCCGAGCACCATGAACCCGTTGGGTGCTGCGTGCCGGACGCGGAGGTTCGTGACCGTGACGTCGGACGCGACGATGCGGACGGCCGCGCCGGTCCCGAAGTTCGGGTCGGGCCGCGCGTCGATGATCGTGTTCGCGCCGCTGCCCTTCAGCGTGATGCCCGCGGTCGCGATCGTGACGTTCTCGAAGTAGGTCCCCTTCGCGATGAGGACGGTGTCGCCCGACACGGCGGCGGTGACGGCGGCTTGGATCGTCGCGAACTGCGACGGGACCTTCAGCGTGGCGGCGACGGCTTCGGCGGCGACGAGGCAGGACACGAGCGTGGCGGACGCGACGAGTGTGCGCATGGATGCCTTTCTTCCAGGACGGGACCGGCGCGGCGTGCGACGGCGCGGGGGAAGCTACGAGCGCGACACGGTGATCTCAAATGTCCCGTGACGAACCGTCACCGTCGGGCGCGAGCCGCGACCGCCGCCGCATCGCGATCCTGCGGCGTGTCGAGGTCCCGGACGAGCCACTCGTTGTCGAGCGTGACGTGGACGACGCGCGAGGGGTCCTTGCGGACGACGACGTTGGCGGGCTCGCCGTCCTGGAGCGCGAGGAACTCGTCCTTCAGCGCGCGCGCGAACAGAGCGGGATGGCCGCGCTTGCCGCCGTGGCTCGGCACGACGATCGAGCGTCCCTCGTCCCGCGAGTGCCACGCGTCGAGCAGCGCGCGGACGTCGGCGGCTTCGAACAACGGGACGTCGACCGGGCAAACGAGGAACGCGTCGGACGTCGCCGCGAGATTCGCGAGGCCGATCCGCAGCGACGTGAGTTGACCTCCGTCGGGCGCGACGTTGATCGCCGTCGTCACGTGCTCGAGCGCGACGGCGCGGCGCAGCTTCGGCGTCACGTCGCGCAGCACGACGACGACGTGGTCGATCGGCACGTCCCGCAGCACGCGCAGCATTCGCGCCAGCGCCGGTTCATCGGCGAGATCGAGCAACGCCTTCGGCTCGCCCATGCGCGACGACGCTCCGGCCGCGAGCACCAGCGCCGACACGTGCGAGCGATCGACCGGCATCGCCGACCTCAGCGGGCTTTCGTCATCGAGACGAGCAGGACGAGCTTGTCGTTCGTGTCGTTGCGGACGCCGTGGTCCTCGCCGGCGGGGCAGACGACGACCTGACCCCGCTGCAGGCGCACTTCGCGCGTGCCGACCGTCACCAGTCCCGAGCCTTCGAGCGCGTAATAGAACTTGTCGGCGTCGGCGTGCGCGTGCGGCTTCTGCGCCTGGCCGGGCAGCAGGCCGTAGACGTCGAGGAACATCCGCGGCGAGTCGAACAGATTCGTCTTGGTCAGTTTCTCGGGCGCGAACGCGACGCGGGTCGTGGGGTCGATGGGGTCCATGGCGCGCGAGCTTCGAAGTTCCGGCGGCCGAGTTCAAGAGTCGGGACGAGCCCGCCCGTTGGTAGGTTCCGCCGCATGACCGGATGGACGCGCCTCGTGAGCCTCGCCGAACTGAAGTCCCGCGGCCGCGCCGACGTCGAGATCGGCGGCCGCGACGTCGCGATCCTGTGGCACCGCGACCGGGTCGTCGCGCTGTGGAATCGATGCCCGCACGCCAACGGGCGCGTCGCCGACGGCGAGCTCAAGGACGACGACGTGGTCTGCCCCCTGCATCGGTGGCGCTTCAGTCTGACGACGGGAAAGACGATGCGGGACCGGCGGATGACCGCGACGCTGTACCCCGTCCGCGTGGAGGGGGACGACGTGCTCGTGGACCTGCCGTAGGTTCGGGCGAGGCAGGTATGCGACCGTTCGCGCTGGTTGTCCTGTTGGTGGGGGTCCTCGGAGCGGTCAGCGGGGGTCTGTCCCCGTTCGCGACGGCTCAGGACACGAAGTCCTCGAAGGGCGGCAAGGGGCGTTCGGCGGACCTCGCCGAGAGCGTCGCCGCCGACTCGGAGCTGAAGCTGCGGGACTACCGGGCGGCCGAAGAGGCGCGGGCGAAGGCCCTCGACGAGCGCCTCGACGCCCTCGCCAAGTCGTTGGAGCGACTCGACAAGCGACTCGATTCGATCGACAAGCGGCTGGACGCTCTGGCGCGCGGCGGCAAGTAGCGGGGCGACGCCACTTCCTGGATTCGGTGCTATCATTCGGCACCTCATCGCGCCGAACCGGAGCAACGTGCGTTCGCTCCTCGGGTTGTGCGCGATCGCTGGGCCTAGGAATCAGCCAGTCCGTAGCCAGAACGCAGGTCGGTCGTCCATGAACACGCTGTTCCTCTACGCGCCGGATCGGTGCCTCCCGACGATTCCGTATTCGTCCCTGCCGGCGCTCCAGGCCTGCTTGAAGACGAACGGCTACGCGTCGGACATCCTGGACCTGAACGTCGAGCTGTTCGATCGCCTGATCCAGGCCGACAAGCTCGGCGGGTACTACGGCTGGGTCGAGAACCGTTTCCGCGAGCTCGAGCAGAAGGCGTCGCTGACGCGTGAGGAATACGGCATGTACCGGTTCCTCGCGCCGTTGCTCGCGGCGCCGCCGGAGAGCATCGGGCGCGCGTCCGAGGGCGCCCGGATCCTGCGCACCAAAGAGCTCTTCTATCAGCCCGCGCTGTTCAACCAGGCGTTCGACGACCTGTCGGCCGTCGTGCGGTTCCTCTACGCCGCGACGCCGCTGTTGAACCCCGAGAACAAGCTGCACTACGTCGACCACTTGCTGCAGCACAGCGAGCACGCCGGGGACCCGTTGGTCCAGGCGTACCAAGACTTCCTCGTCGACATGGTGCTGGCGCGCAAGCCCGACCTGCTCGCGTTCACGATCCCGTTCCACAACCAGATGCTCGAGACGCTGAAGTTCATCCGTGCGCTGCGCCAGAAGGCGCCGCACGTGAAGACGCTGATCGGCGGACCGACGGTCAACGACTACCGCGACACGCTGTTCGCGGATCCGCGGCTGTTCGAGTTCGTCGACTTCGCGATCATGGGCGACGGCGAGAACGCGATCGTCAAGCTCGTCGACGCGCTGCACGGCAAGCGCGGCCTCGACGAAGTGCCGAACCTCTACTACCGCAAGTCCGACGGCTCGGTGTCGATCCCGCTGAAGCACGACCTGCCGGTGCTCGACCTGCTGCCGACGCTCGATTTCGACGGCGTGCCGTTCGATCGCTACCTGCTGCCGGAGCGCCTCGCGAACTTCCAGACGTCGCGCGGCTGCTACTACGGCAAGTGCACGTTCTGCGGCGACGGCTTCCGCCGCAACTTCCGCATGCGTCACGCGGACCTCGTCTACTCCGACGTGAAGACCGTCCACGACAAGTGGGGCGTCCAGTTCTTCCTGTTCTGGGACTCGCTGGCTCCGCCGCGCACGCTGATCAACATGGCGAAGCGGCTGAAGGACGAAGGTCCCGAGGTCTACTGGTTCGCCGAGACCAAGTTCGAGTACACGTACGCGAACAAGCAGACCGTCCGCACGCTGTACGACGGCGGCGCGCGCGTGTTCCAGTTCGGCTTCGAGTCGGCGGTCGAGCGCGTGCTCGGCATGATCGACAAGGGCAACGAACTCGACAAGGTCGACGCCTGCCTCGACGCGCTGTCGGAAGTCGGTATCGGCGTCTGCACGTCGTGGTTCATCGGCTTCCCGACCGAGCGCGAGGACGAAGCGCTCGTCACGTACGACTACGTCAGCAAGCGCCGCGACCAGATCGTGATGTCGATCTACTCCGGCATCTTCAATCTCGGTCGCGACACGATCGTCTACGAGAACCCGGCGCGCTTCGGCGTGCGCATCGTCGAGAACGACGACGGCGAGATCTGGGTCGACGACGGACTGATGCCGTGGGACAAGGCGACCTGGAACGAGCGCCTGTCGCCGCGCGGTGACCTGCCGCTGCTGACGCAGGGCGGGTACCTGCTGTACCAGACGCGCAAGCCGGAGCTGTTGCGCGAGATCGTCGCCAAGGGGCGCAGCGGCCCGCTGGTGCGCGAGATCGCCGACTTCGAGCACGCCGTGCCGACGCGGCCGCCGCGCAACCGAGTGCAGTCGTATCGCTACGAACCCCAGGGCAAGGACGTCACCGACGTGGCCGTGCCGGTCGAGGGCGGCGTTCCGTTCGCGTTCGTCGGGCTGCACGGCAAGGTGCATCGGATCGACGCCGACAAGGCGCGCGTGTTCGACGCGTGCGACGGCACGAAGACCGTCGCCGAGCTCGCGGCGCTGATCCCGGGCGACGACCGCAAGGCGGCGCTCGAAGCGGTGGCGTGGATGATCGACCGCGCGATCCTCGTCGTGCCGCTGAAGCTGCCGACCTACCGCGCGCTGACGCTCGAGCCCGCCGCGGTCTGATCTCGCGGTTCGCGCCGACGCCCGACTCGGTTCGAGGCCGTCGGCTTCGGCGCCGTGTTCGATGCCCGGTTCGTCAGCCCTTCGCGGCGCGCTTCTTCGCGTAGCCGAGCTGGAGCGTGACTTCCTTCGCGAGCGGGTCGAGCTCGGTGCCGACGATCGAGCAGATCTTCAGCAGCAGCTCGAGGTTCTCGACCAGGTAGGTCTTCTCGGTGCGCAGCGCGAGGCATTCCTCGGTCGCTTGGCGCAGCAGTTCCCGCCGCTTGTTCTGTTCGGTGGCGAACGCCTTGTCGTCCATGCCGTCCGGCTTCGTCGCCGGGATCGCTTGCGCGCGATCGATGAAGTAGCGCGCGAACAACATCCGCGAGCGCTCGGACGGGTTCGCGTAACGGCGCGCGCGTTCGAGCAGCGGGCGGACCTCGTCGAGGTTGCCCGCGTCGTATTGGATCTGCGCCGCGAGCTCGAGTGCCGCGACGTAATCGCTCTTCAACCCGTACGCGTTGCGGGCGGCTTCGAGCGCGTCTGCGGACTTGCCGGCGAGCTGAGCGATCACCGCACGCGTGTAGAAGACGTCGGCCATGCACTCGGGGAAGCGCTGCTGCAGGTCGTCGAGCAGCGGGGCCGCCTGATCGCCCTTGCCCTGGATCGCGAGCGTCAGTGCTTCGCCGCGCAGCGGGTCCGGATCGTTCGGCGCCAGCTCGCGGGCTTTCGCGAACAGACGCAGCGTCGTGTCGCCGCGATCGCCCTTCATCGCCAATGCGGTCGCGCTGGCGAGGACGGCGCGGGAGGCGAAGCGCGCGAACATGTTCGGAGGCAGCGAGTCGTTCTTCGACTCGAAGGCGAGCACGGCGTCGACGTTTTGCGCCGTCGGCTCGAGCAGAGCCTTCGCGTGCGCCAGTCCGAATTGCCGCTCGACCGAGTCCGCGAGTTCGGTCGCGGCGCGCTGGTAGCAGACGGTCGCGAGCTTCGGGTTCCGGTACGCGGAGGGCGCCGCGTAGACGTGCCCGAGCAGCAACAGCACGTAGCTGTCCTCGCCGACGTACGACCGGAAGCGCGCGACGTCCTCGTCGAGGACGGATCCGGAGTCGAGGCGCGCGAGTCCGCGCAATGCGACCGCTCGTTCGTTCATCCCGGCCACGGCCGCGTGGCCGTCGAGCCACTTGACGGCCTCTTCGGACTTCCCGGCGAGGCGCAGCGCTTGGACGTGGGCGATGTCGTCCGGGGTCAGTTTGGTCGCAGCTCCGGCTGGAGCCGGGGCTTGCGCGCGTGTCGACGGCGCCGCCGCCGCGGAGACGAGGCCTGCGAGCAGCAACCACGAGGCGAGCGGCTTCGACGCGAACATCACGCGGGACTCCGAAGGGATCGAGACGGTTCGGGCGAGGGGACGAGGATCGGCATTCTATCCGTCGAACCGGAGCAGGCTTCAGGCCGCGCCGGTCGAAACGGGATTCCCTGGCGCGGCGGAGTGCGAACGAGCCCGCACGACGCAGGGCGCAGTGCGGGCTCGTGTCGGGCCGAGCGGGGCGCCGCAGCAGGCGGCGCCGCGCGATCAGCGCAGAGAACTCGAGCTCAAGGCTGATAGACCTCGGCGGTCTGCAGCGCGGTGTTCGAGACGCCTCCGCCGCCGCCGACGACCAGCACGGACTGGTCGTTCAGCAGCACGCCCGGTGCTCCCGAGCGCGTCGACGTCATGGAACTCGTCGCCGCCCACGAGCCCGCGCCGCCGCCGACCGGCGTGTAGACCAGCGCGTCGGCGACCGGCGTCGGCGCGGTCAGGCTGCCCTGGGCGCCGCCGGCCGCGAGGATCGTCCCGTTCGGCAACTTCACGAGCGTCGTGATCGCGAGCGGAGTCGACAACGCGCCGGCTGCTTGGAACGAGTTGTTCGACGCGGTGTAGAGGTCGCAGCTCGACAGCACCGTCGGCGCCAGGATGCTGCCGCCGGCGCCGCCGACGACCAGCACGCGACCGTCGTTCAACAGGATCGACGAGTGCGCGGCGCGCGCGGACGGCAGCGTCAGGTTGGTGTTGATCGTGCCGTTCGCGGGGTTGTACAGCGCGGACTTCGCCGAGATGCTCGGGATGATCACGATGAAGTTGATGAACGTGATGCCGCCCGACAGGAACACGCGACCGTCGGCCAGTGCGACCGCGTCGTGGAACGTCTTCGGCTCGCCGAGGCCGGGGCCGTTGCTCCACGTGTTCGTCGTCGGGTTGTAGATCACGGTCGTGCTCTGGGCGCTCGAGTAGAACGCCGTCGAGTCGACGAGGCTCGACGAGCCGCCGGCGACGAACACGCGGCCGTCCGGCAATCGCGTCGCGGTATGGCCGACGCGTGCGGTGCTCATCGCCGGGACGGACGTGAACACGCCGGTGGTCGGGTTGTAGATCTCCGCGGTGTTCAGCACGTTGCCGAGCGCGTCGACGCCGCCGGTGATGAACACGCGGCCGTCGTTCAACAGCGTCGCGCGATGCAGCGCACGCGCCGAGTTCATCGACCCGGTCGGCTCGAACGCTTCGAGGTTCGGGCGATAGATCTCGGCCGACGACAGACCGCTCGCGCCGGTCAGCGACCCTTGGCCACCGCCGGCGACGAGCACGCGGCCGTCGCCGAGCTTCGTCGCGGTCGGGAACGCGCGGGCCGCGAGCAACCCGTTCAGCG
>JAEUIB010000483.1 GCA_016795255.1 Planctomycetota bacterium | reverse complement strand
CGAAACGTGCCGCGAAGTTTTCCTCACGCTCTCGGTTTCCCGTTCGGGCGACCGCGCTAATCCTGCGCCGCTTGCGCACCGGGGACCGCTCGTTCGTCGACACGACGACATGGGCGAGGAGCAGGTCTTCGCGTCAAAGGTCGAGGGGGATCTCGTCGTGTCCGAAGTCGAGGCGGGAATGGTCGAGATGCGGCTGCGTGCGGCGATCGATGCGTCACAGTCCGGACTGCTGATGATCGATGCGGAGGGAAGGGTCGTCCTCGCGAACCGCGAGGTCGAGCGGCTGTTCCAGTACTCGCGCGAGGAACTCCTCGGCAAGCCCGTCGAACTTCTGCTGCCCGAGGCGCAGCGCGAACTCCATGTCTCCGAACGCTCGGCCTTCTGCGCGCACCCGCGGATGCGGACGATGGGCATGGGGCGCGATCTCCATGGCCGTCGCAAGGACGGCATGGAAGTGCCGGTCGAAATCGGACTGTCGCCGGTCGTCACGACCGAGGGTCTGTTCGTCGTCGCGTCCATCGTCGACGTCGCGCCGCGCCGTGTCGCAGAGAAGGAACGCGCGCGTCTCGAAGACCAACTGCGCCACCTGCAGAAGATGGAAGCGATCGGAACGCTCGCCGGCGGGATCGCGCACGACTTCAACAACATCCTGAGCGCGATCGTCGGCTACGCGGAGTTCATCCGCGACGAGTTGCCGACCGGCTCCGCGCCGCGACGGGACGTCGACGTGCTGCTGCAAGCCGCGGATCGCGGCCGTCAATTGGTGAAGCGCATCCTGACGTTCAGTCGCCGGCAGGAGACGGTCCGCATGCCGGTCGATCTCGGCATGGTGATCCGCGACGCGACGAACCTGCTGCGCGCGACGTTGCCGGCGTCGATCCAGATGCGCCTGACGTCGGAACCGAACGCGCCGCGCGTGCTCGCCGACCCGACGTCGCTGCATCAGGTCGTGATGAATCTGGCGACGAACGCCGCGCACGCGATGACCGACGGCGGAAGCCTCGACATCTCGATCGAGCCGTTCTACGTCCGGGACAGCTTCGCGCGAGCTCGGCCGCAACTGCACGAGGGGCCGTACGGCATCCTGACCGTGCGCGACACCGGGCACGGCATGGAGAAGGCGATCGCGGATCGAGCGTTCGAGCCGTTCTTCACGACGAAGGACCCGGGCTCCGGAACGGGCCTCGGGCTGTCGACGGTGCTCGCGATCATGCGCGACCACGACGGCATGGTCGAACTCGAGAGCGAGGTCGGCAAGGGCACGACCGTGAAGTGCTTCTTCCCCGCGGTCGAGGCCACGACCGCCGAGGACGCGGAGACCGCGTCGTCACTGCCTCGAGGCAACGGCGAGCGCGTCCTGCTGGTCGACGACGAGGTCGACCTCGCACGGCTCGGTGGTCGCCGCCTGCGCCTGCTCGGCTACGAGCCGACGTGCGTCGAGGATCCGGTCGACGCCGTCCGACGCTTCGAAGCCGACCCGCAGGCGTTCGACCTGCTGGTGACGGACTATCTGATGCCGAAGGTGTCGGGCATCGAGCTGTGTCGTCGCGTGCTCGCGCTGCGGCCGGACCTTCCGATCCTGATGACGTCCGGTTGCATCGACCAACTGTCGGCCGACGATCTGCGCCGGATCGGCAACATCCGCTTGCTCGGCAAGCCGGTGGCGCAGTCCGTCCTCGCGGAGACGCTGCGCGCGATGCTCCACGAACGCTGACCGGGATCGGAGTCAGCGACCCCGGAGCGAGTCCGCGCAGGCCGCGAACACGCGATCGACGTCGACGCGCACCATGCACCGATGGTCGATCGGGCACTCGCGCAACAGGCACGGCGAGCATTCCACGGGTTCGCGCACGATGCGGTGGTGATCGCCGTACGGCGCGGTCGTGACCGGATCGGTCGACCCGAAGATCGCGACGATCGTCGACCCGACCGCCTGCGCGACGTGCATCGCCCCGGTGTCGTTGGTCACGACCAGGCGTGAAGCCGCGAGCACGGCGCCGAGTTCGAGGATCGACGTCTTGCCGGCGAGGTCGAGGACGCGATCGCTCGGATCGGAGCCTCGGATCTCGTGCGCGATGCGATCGCAGACCGAGCGATCTCCCGGACCTCCGACGAACACGATCGACCCGTCGAACTCCGCGCGCAGTCGACGACCGAGAGCGGCGTAGCGGTCCTCGGGCCACTGCTTCGCGGAACCGTAGTTCGCGCCCGGGTTGAACACGACCAGCGGGCCCGACGCGTTCGCCAGGGGCTCGAGCAGCAACGCTGCCGATCGGGTCGCGGGTTCGGGCACCTCGAACCGTGGAGCCTCCGGCGCCGGCACGCCGCACAGCGGAGCCAGCAGGTGCTGGTAGTAGTGGACGCGGTGCGTGCGCAGCAGCGCCGGGTCGCGATCGACGGCGTCGGTCAGCAGGAACCGCCGCGCGCGCGTCGCGTAGCCGATCCGCCGCGGCGTTCCGCTGAGCATCGCCGTCCACGCCGCTCCGAGCGAACGCGGCAACACCAGCGCGGTATCCGCGGAGAACTTCTCCAGCCGGCCGACCAGGTCCGCGTACGGCAGGAATCGACCGGCGCCCTTCGGCCGGTCGTAGACCATCACTTCGTCGAAGACCGGGAGCGCTTCGTACAGACCGGCGACCGCTCGGCGCGCGAGGACGCCGAGGTGTGCGTTCGGGAAGCGACGGCGGAGCTCGCGATAGGTCGGGATCGCCATCACGGCGTCACCGAGCCACGACGGGCCGAGGACCAGCAACCGATGCGTCATGGGCGGGGATGATAGGAACGGGCCCTCGCGGTCGGCCCGGCGAAAGCCGCGGGCGGTTCAGGGATGTGCATCCGTTGCCGCAGCGCTCAGCGGGCGGGTGTGCTCGCGGGACTTCTCCGGCAGGCTGCTAACGTGTCCGCCTTCGCCGCCACCTGCCCGTGGAGTCTCACGCATGCGCTCGTTCGCGCTGATCCTGGTCGGACTGTTCCCATCGATCGCGGCAGCGGACGATCCGCCGAAGTGGGACGTGGAAGCGCCGCCCGGCCCGACCGACGAAGCGCCGATCGACGTGCGTGAAGGGACGTGGATGTGCGTCGACGTCGCGCCGGACGGCAAGTCGCTGGTGTTCGACCTGCTCGGCGATCTCTACGAGTTGCCGATCGAGGGCGGCGACGCGAAGTCGCTGACGAGCGGCATGGCGTGGGACATGCAGCCGCGCATCTCGCCCGACGGCACGCAGATCGCGTTCACCAGCGACCGCGCCGGCGGCGACAACTTGTGGGTGATGCAGCGCGACGGCTCGCAGCCGCGCCAGATCTCGAAGGAGTCGTTCCGCTTGGTCTCGAGTCCGTGCTGGAGCACGGACGGTAAGGCGATCGTCGGCCG
>JAEUIB010000469.1 GCA_016795255.1 Planctomycetota bacterium | reverse complement strand
GGCTGAAGAAGATCTGCCCGGCCGCGGCGAGCCACGTCTGCGAGTTGCCGAGCGCCGACCAATCGGGGTTCCACAGGTACCCGAGGCCGTTCATGACCGTCTGGTCCGGCGTGTTCGGATCCGGCGAGAGGGTCAGCACGCGCACCAACACGATGATCGCGGCGATCGCCATCGCCGGCATCGCCCACTTGCAGAACGACTCGATGCCCTTCGACAGCCCGCGGAACAAGAAGAAGAAGTTCAGCGCGAACGTGACCAGCCAGAACACCAGCGCGAGCTGGTGCGTGCCGCCGTCACCCGCCGACGTGTCGAACACCGCGCCGTCCGCGGTCGACCCCGTGATCGACTTGTAGAACGACGTCGACGAGTTCACTTGATCGGCGATCGGTGTGGTCTTGTCGATGCCGATGCCGCCGACGATGTACTCGTAGCAGTAGGCCAGACAGGTGCTCTCGATCAGCACGTAGTAGAAGTACACGCCGAGCGGGATCAGCACGCCGATGACGCCGAAGTAGCGCGCGACGCGACCCTTGCCGATCACGCCCATCACGCCGGGCGCGGAGTGGAAGCCCTTGCGTCCGCCGTAGCGCGCCATCGTCCATTCGGCCCACGCGATCGGGATGCCGAGCAGCAGGAAGGCCAGGAAGTACGGGATCATGAAGGCGCCGCCGCCGTTCGCGGCGACCTGGCCGGGGAATCGGAGGAAGTTGCCGAGCCCGACCGCGGATCCCGCGACCGCGAGGATCACGCCGAGTCGACTGCCCCATTCCTGCTTGCCTTGCGACATCGATGCCTCCGGTCTTTGAAGTCGGCGCAGGAACGTACGGATGGGCCATGCCCGAGGGAAGGGACTGCGAACGACTGATCGTGGTCGACCGAGGGGATCGTGGTTTCGCGGCGCTTCAGACCGAAGGTTCGGATTGGCCCGAACCCCGCTCGACGCGCTGCCACTCCCCGTTCGGTTCGAGGACCTCGTGCGGCAGGAACCGGGTCTTGTAGTCCATCGACGAACAACCCTTCACCCAGTACCCGAGGTAGTACCACGGGATCCCGCGCCCCTTCGCCAGCTCGATCGCCGCGAGGATCATGAACGTGCCGAGCCCGCGCTTGTCCTCGTCGGGATCGAAGTAGTGGTAGACGCTCGACAGCGACTCGGCGCACGCGTCGACGACGGAGACGCCGACGAGCCGGCCGCTCGGGTCGCGGTATTCGAGCTCCAACGACGCGACGCACGACGAGTACAGGAACGAGCGCATCGCGACGAGGTCGGCCGACTGCGGCGATCCGGGATGCCGCGCGCGCAGATAGCGGCTGTAGAGCTCGTGCTTCTCGCGGTCGAGGTGAGGCTCGCGCAGGCGCCGTACGAGATCCGCGTTGCGCGCGAGGCAGCGGCGCTGCGAGCGCGACGGCTCGAACTCGGCGACGGGGACGCGGATCTGCCGGCACAGCGAACACGTGCTGCAGCGCGGCCGGTACAGCACCTGACCGGCGCGGCGGAAGTTGCGGTTCATCAGCGCGTGGTACGAGAGCGGCGCGAGCTGCAGCACCGCGTACGCCTCGTCGGTCGCCTCGCGGTCCTTCAGATACCCGCACGTGTGCGTCTCCGCGGGCAGCGGGAACGCGAACGGCCCGAGCAACGTGCGGACGTCCGACGGATTCGATCCCATGGGCAGCCGACTCTACCTCCCGTCGGCGGCGGCCGTAGACTCCGGCTATGCGCACGCTCCTGATCTTCCCGCCGCAGGCGCACTTCACGCAGCCGTACCTCGCGCTGCCGTCGCTGACCGCGTACTTGAAGGCGAACGGTTTCCCCGACACGCACCAGTGGGACATGAACCTCGAGTCGCTCGAGTACTTCCTGTCCCGCGAGCGACTCGCCCTCGCGCGCGACCGCGTCCGCGAACGGCTCGCCGCGTTCGACACGACGCAGCCGCTCGACCTCGCGCGGATGGACGCCTTCAAGACGTGGACCGAGGCGTCGGTCGCCGCGGACTCGGTCGTCGACGGCATCGACGACGCGCTGGCGACGCTGCGCGATCCGGTGCGCT
>JAEUIB010000565.1 GCA_016795255.1 Planctomycetota bacterium | reverse complement strand
TCCGCGCGGAGCTCCCGTTGAAGCCCGTCGCGCCGGCGACTCCGGTCGCGACACCTCTGCGAGTCCTCGTCGACATGACCTGCGAGCGCGAGCTCGCGTTCCTGCAGCGCGTTCTCGAACACGTCGGCGCATCGCGCAGTTCAGGTGCGGACGACGCGCACGTCCGGCTCGTCGGCTCGACGCGCGCCGCCGAAACGACGACATCCGCGTTGCCTTGCATCGTGCTGATGGACGCCACCGCGATCGCGGACGACGCGGCGAAGTCGAAGACGATCCTGCGCCGTCCGCTGCGCAGTTGGGCGATCGCATCGGCGTTGCGCGCGGTGGACCGCGGCGCTGCCGCGATGTCGTCCGCGGCGCCTCCCGCGACGAAGACCGAGGGAGCATCCACGCTCCGCGGCGCCCGCGTCCTCGTCGCCGAGGACAATCCCGTGAATCAACGGATCGCGACGCGCATGCTCGCGAACCTGGGATGCACCGTGGTGCTGGCAGCGAACGGTCGAGAGGCGGTCCAGCGATTCCAGACCGCGACGTTCGACGCGGTCCTCATGGACTGCCAGATGCCCGAGATGGACGGATACCAGGCCACGCGAGCGATCCGCGAGCAGTCGACCCAACGGATCCCGGTCATCGCGATGACGGCACACGCGATGGAAGGCGACGACCGCAAATGCTTCGACGCCGGGATGGACGACTACCTCACGAAGCCGGTGTCGTCGGCGTCGCTGCAAGCGACCCTCGTCCGGTGGGTCGGGCGGCCGAAGCCGGAATCCGAGCTCGGCTAGTTCCGCGCTCCGGCCGAGCGGATCAGGGATTCACGATCAGGCACGTGGCCGGGTTCGACAACGAGGCCGGCAAAAGACCCGCACCGGCGACGTGGACCTGGACGGTCGCGGCCAAGCCCTCGACCCCTGGCGGCAGATGGCCGGCGTTGGCGTCGAACTCGATCGCACCGTTGGCCGGCAGAGTGCCGAGGCCGACGAGCACCGCCGGCGCGCCGACCTGGAGCATGCCGAGCACCAGCGGGACACCGACGAAGGTGTGCGATCCACCGGCGAGCAGCACCGCGGGATGGCCCGGTTGACCGTGGACGCGCACGTGGATGTTCGCGCCATCGTCGACGGGGGACGTCAACTCGAGCAGCGCGGGGATCCCGGGCACCGTCGACGCTTGCGATCCGACGATCGGTGGTGTCGGCAACGCCGCGGCGGTGGCCTTGCGGCCCGCGGCGATCGTCGAGTCCTGCACGATCGCGAACGTGTTCGACAGGCGCAGTCCCGCGCCCGCCGGCGCGATGTCGTCGAAGCCGGTCTTGAAGTCGAAGAGGTGCTGGCCGTCGCCGCCTTTGACGTCGCTCCCGAAGAGCCACACCCACGAGTTCTGCGCGCGGATGCCGTCCCCGCCGCTGGTCGGCGACATCTCGTCGTCGACCGCGACCCCGCCGTCGCCGCCGCGGCACGTCGAGCCGTGCAGCCAGACCTTCGAGTCGACCACGCGCAGAGCCTCGCCCCCGGGCACGCCGCCGACGAAGGGATCGAACAAGGTCGGCGATCCGTCACCGCCCGTCAGAGAGCACTGGCTGAACACGACGCGTTCCGACTGCGTGACGACGGCAGCGGTTCGGTCCGGTCCGAGCGCCGAGTAGTAGTCGAGATCACAGCCTTCGACCGAAACGGCGCCCGCGCACGTGCGCACCTGCAACGGTGGCAGGAACACGATCGGCGGCGGCGTCACGACGAGGTACGTCAGCGTCAGGTCGCGCAGCACGACCCGTTGGTCCGCGGCGAGGTCCTGCACGATCAGTCCACCGACTTGGGCGAAGTCGCCGACCTTCGCGATCGTCAGCGACTTGCCTTGGATCAGCGCCGGACCGTAGGTGCCGGGCTTCAGCAGGATGATGTCGCCGTTCTGCGCCACTCCGATCGCGGTCTGCAACGACGTGTGGTCGATGCCCGGGCCGATCGATCCGGCGACGACGATCACGGCGGCGTCAGCGCGCGCGCCCAGCAGCAGCGTGATCAGAGCCGCGTTTCGCATCCAGGTCCGCATGGGTGGCCTCCGTCGATTCAATGGCGGGAGTCGATGCCCATGATCCAAGCACGCGGGGACTTGTCGGGACGGTCGGCGGAGCGGTCGTGGTCGGTGCCCAGGCCTGAGGCAAGGGGTCGCGTCGGACCGCGGACGGACTACCGAGGTCCGTCGCGTCGCACGAGCCGCGCCCGCGCTTCGCGAACCGCGCGTTCGGCGTCGTCCACGGTGTCGGCGAGCGCCGTCAGGTGCCCCATCTTGCGGCCAGGACGCGGGTCGGACTTGCCGTAGAGGTGGAGCTTCACGTTCGGCAATTCGAGTGCGGCGGCCCAATGGGGTTCACCGTTCGCCCACACGTCACCGAGCAGGTTCATCATCGCGGCGGGCCGCAGCGACTGCGGGCTGCCGAGCGGCAAGCCGCAAACGGCGCGCACTTGCTGCTCGAATTGGTTGGTCAGGCTTGCGTCGAACGTCAGGTGACCGGAGTTGTGCGGCCGCGGCGCGAGCTCGTTGACCAGCAGCGCGCCGGACTTCGTCACGAACATCTCGACGCACAGCACGCCGACGACGTCGAGGCGCTCGAGGATGCCGCGCGCGAGTTCGAGCGCTTGGCGCGCGAGCTTCGGCTCGATGCGCGCCGGGCACACGGTGACGTCGAGGATGTGGTTCGCGTGCGCGTTCTCGAACACGTCGAACGCCGCGAACGACCCGTCGAGTCCGCGCGCCGCGACCACCGAGACCTCGAGCGCGAAGTCGACGAAGCCTTCGAGGATCGCTTCCTTCACGCCGAGCGCAGCCCACGCGGCCGGCGCGTCGGCGCGCGCAAGCAGCTTGCGCTGGCCCTTGCCGTCGTAGCCGAAGTCCGCACTCTTCAGCACCGCGGGCAGCCCGAGCGCGTCGATCGCCGCTTCGAGTTCCGCCAGCGACGTCACGCGTGCGAACGGCGTGACCGGGAAGCCCTGTTCGCGCAGGTACGTCTTCTCGCGCAACCGTTGCTGCGTGATGTGCAGGACTTCGCCGCGCGGCCGCACCGGCACGTACTGCGCGCAGGCCGCGGCGGTCGGGAACGGCACGTTCTCGAACTCGAAGGTCACGACGTCGACCGTGCGCGCGAACGCCTTCACGCGTTCGAGGTCGTCGTAGCGCGCCGTGAACTCGGTGTCGGCGACCTGGCCCGTCGGCGAATCCTGATCGGGCGAATAGACGATCACGCGATACCCGAGCCGCCGCGCCGCCAGCGCGAACATGCGCCCGAGCTGGCCCGATCCGAGCACGCCGAGTCGCCCGCCGGGCGCGATGACCTTCGTCACGGCAGCGTCTCGCCTCGCACGCGCGCTTCTTCGGCGGCGCGGTAGTCCGCGAGCTTCTGCGCGAGCGCCGCGTCGTGCAGCGCGAGGATCGCGATCGCCAGCAACCCCGCGTTGATCGCTCCGGCCTTGCCGATCGCGAGCGTGCCGACCGGGATCCCGGCCGGCATCTGGACGATCGACAGAAGCGAGTCCTCGCCGGACAGCGCCTTGCTCTCGACCGGGACGCCGAGCACCGGCAGCGTCGTGTGCGCCGCCGTCATGCCGGGCAGATGCGCGGCGCCGCCCGCACCCGCGATGATCACTTGGATCCCGCGACCGCGCGCGGCCGTCGCGTACTCGGCCATCAGCCGCGGCGTCCGGTGCGCGGACACGACCGTGCATTCATGGGCCACGCCGAAGCGCGCGAGCACGTCGGCCGCGTGCTGCATCGTGTCCCAATCGGACTTGCTGCCCATGATCACGCCGACGCGAGGCGACGAGG
>JAEUIB010000464.1 GCA_016795255.1 Planctomycetota bacterium | reverse complement strand
GAACGCGCCGCCGTCGATCCAGATCGGCGAAGGCATGGACGAGACGGTCACCGAGATCCCGCTCGTCCCGGCGGTGAAGCCGAAGCCGAACGGCGGCGGCGGT
Source organism: Planctomycetota bacterium (assembly GCA_016795255.1). Lineage (GTDB taxonomy): Bacteria > Planctomycetota > B15-G4 > B15-G4 > JADJEK01 > JADJEK01. The sequence goes on along the minus strand of JAEUIB010000464.1, from coordinate 13,123 downwards.
GGTGGATCGCTCGCCGGCGTGTTCCAGAAGGACGGCGGCTTCGCGCTGATCGTGTCCGCGGCCGGACCGCCGCCGAGCAACGGCGGCAACTCGCAGATCCAACTCGGTCCCGGCATCGAGATCGACATCGGCTACTCGCGCGCCGGCAAGACGCCGAAGGGCGCGATCATCGGCCTCGGCGAAGTCATCCGATACGGCGGGTTCGACGGCTCGCGGCTGACCGGAGTGCAGCGCGCTCCGGCGGCTCTGAACGGCACGAAGTGGACGCCGCAGTCGAACCTCAAGTCGACGGGCACCGCGAGCGAGATCGACCAGATGGCGACGACGCCGCGCGTCCACGTCTATCGGTGGATGCTGATGCCGCCGAACGCGTCGAACCACGATCCGTACCAGCCGATCTTCGTCGTGCCGATCAGCATCGGCGTCGGCGGCAACGTCGACCTCGCGAAGGACGACAAGTTCGCCGTCCCGGAGCCGATCGAGAGCAACACCGGCAACAAGCAGGCGCTGCCGACCGGCAATCAAGGCGCGCTGACCCCGGGCACGCGGCCCGAGCTGGTGCAGATCGGGCTCGGCGGCACCGGCGTCAGCAAGACCGAATGGGTGCGCTACGACACGATCGGTGACGGCTTCTTCGTGCGCGACAACCCGCAGCGACTGCGCCGCGTGATCGAGATCCTCGGCCGCTACATGACCGAGAAGTACACCGCGAAGTCGGGGAACGTGCCGAAGGCCGAGGACCTCGCGATCGCGCTGAACTACGAGGAGATCGGCGCGACGCAGAACGACAAGAACGAGATCGCGACCGCGGCGAACATGCCGGCGACGCTGCTCGACGGCGGCGTCCTCGCGTTCCGCGGAGTGCTCGGCACGAAGGCCCAGAACCACGCGCTGAACGAGCGCATGATCCCGGTGTTCCGCACGCATCGCCGCAACGAGATCTACACCGGGCGCCCGGGCGCTCGCGACTTCGTGACCGCGATCGATCCGAAGACCGGTGCACGAGAACAGCATCGCGTGAACTGGTCGTACTGCGACGACGACGCCGAAGGATGGTTCGGCAGCGCCTGTCACGTCGCCTTCGAAGAGGGCACGACCGGCGACTTCGAATCGAACTTCTGGCAGATGTTCAGCGAAGTCGACCCGTCGAGTCCGAACGCGGCGGTCAATGCGCTCGCCAACCTGAACATCGAGTCGCGCGACGTGACGCGCATCCTCAAGTTCCCGTCGGGCGAGCTGCCGACGGAGATCGGCGAGCAGTTGTACGTCGGCGCGGACTTCCAGGGCACGCCGTCGCCGGTCCCGGCGACGATCGACGAACTCGAGTTCTTCACGCCGCTGACGCCGGCGCAGGAGCTGCCGCGGCATCCGCGATACATCCTTTCGCGCGACGACGGGCTCGAGAAGAACAAGCTGTACCTCGAGCGGGACGAGCTCCGTTACAACCTGTGGTCGCGCGGCGGCGCGGCGGTCGAAGCGATCGATCCGACGTCGAACCTGCCGCAGGACGGCTTCGTGATCCTGGTCGACGACGAGCTGATCGCGATCAGCCAGATCGACATGATCAACGACGAGGAAGCCGAACTGACGGTCGCCGAGAACGGCCGCGGCTGGCTCGGCACGCCGATCCAGTACCACCCGGAAGGGTGCTCGGTGCGCGAGATGACGTTCCTGCGCGTGTCCCGGCTCGATCGCACGATGTCCGAGAAGGACGAGCGCATCGAGATCGCCGACGCGGTCGACTTCCCGATGCGCGGCACGGTGCTGATCGGGAAGGAGCTGCTCGGCTACTCGCGCATCGAAGGCAATCGCCTGCTGATGCCGAGTTGGCGCGATCCGGACACCAAGGCCGAAAGCGGCCTGTTGCGCGGTCGCTTCGGGACGACGGCCGGGTCGCATCAGCAGGACGGACTCGTCTACGTATTCCCGGCTCGATACGAGGACCGCTGGCATCCGCGGTCCGACGATCCCGAGCTCGGCTACCTCGGTCTGCGCGTCCAAGGACGCGGCGCGTTCTTCCGCGAAGTGACGTGGGAGACGACGGGCGGTTCGAAGCTCGCGGACGTCGTCGTCCAGGCGCGCGTCGGCGGTCGCGGTTCGTTCACCGACGATCCGGCGACGTCGAAGGACGTGTTCCAGTTCGACGCTCCGGCGACGCAGGACGCCCGCAATCTCGTGCTGCGCCAGGGCGACGAGCTCGAGCTGCGCGTGTTCACGCGATTCCACGAAGGCGCGTACGACGTCGGCGTGCTCGATCCCGATCCGCCGCGCCTGCGCGGTGGCAACAACGACTGGAAGAAAGCGCCGCACCTGACGGCGGTCGGCGTCGAGTGGATCGCCGGACCGGCGACGATCCGCCACGAGGAATGGCGATGACGGCATTGCGTCGCCGCCGCGCACGCGGCTTCACGCTGATCGAGTTGCTGGCGGCGATCGCGCTGTTCGGCATCCTCGCGGCGATGTTGTTCCAGATGGTGAAGAACGGGCTCGAGCTGTGGAAGACCGGCGAGTCCCGCAAGGAGTCGATCGAGAAGACGACCGCGCTGATCGATCAGATCGCGTCGGATCTGGCGATGCTCGTGTCGGAGCAGACTCCGGGCGCGACCGATGCGCCGGTGCGGATGATCGCCGACTACGGCTTGTTCGACCTCGACGGCGACAAGACCGAGGAAGCGTTCCTCCAACGGCTGCGCTTCGTCCGCGCGTGTCCCGAGGAGCGGTTCGACGCGCGCCTGCGCCGAGCGGGCGAGACGGCGGGAGCCGCGGGCACGTCCGACGACCTCACGGTCGGCGGTGGCGCGGGGGCTCTGGCTCCGGGTGGCCTCGCCGAAGTCGCGTACACGACGATCCGCTTGCCGGCGCAGAAGGGAACCGATCCGGCGCTGATGGCGCTGGTCCGGATGTTCCGCACTCCGATCGCGAGCGCCGATTCCGTGTTCGCGCAAGGCGCGCTCGACGAAGCGAAGCGCGTGCTGCAAGACGGCACCGTGATGGCCGACAACGTGCTCTATCTCGGCTTCGAGTTCTGGGCGCGCGACACGCGATCGTGGGACGACGTGCCGAACTCGGTCGAGGGCCCGCAGACGACGTGGGACTCGACGCGCGCCGTGCTGCTCGACAAGACCGGTGCGAATCGGTTCCTGCTCGCGAAGGACAAGTCGTCGCTCGCGCGCGCCGACGACGACGTCGTGCCGCGCTTCGTCCGCGTGACGCTGGTCGTCGAACAGGACGCCGACGAGACGCGCAGCCTGACGCTCGGCGCGGATCTACCGGCGAGCGCGAAGTCGATGCGCGTCGGCGACCTGCGCCCGTTCGAGCGCGGCGTGCGCGAGCACAAGCTCGTCAAGATCGACTCCGAGTGGATCGGCTTCTCCGACGTCGCCGGCGGCGAGGTGCGGATCGTCCGCGGCCAGCGCGGCACGGCCGCGGTCCAGCACGCCGAAGGAGCGCGCATCCACTTCGGCGAGACGATCGAGCGCACGATCGAGATCCCGGTGTACCGCGAAGACTGGAACGACGAATGAAGCGCGCACCGCGGGGTTTCACGCTGCTCGAAGTGCTGGTGGCGATGCTCGTCTTCCTCGTCGGCATCGTCGGCGTGCTCGGGCTGTTCACCGCGGCGCTCGGCATGCACCGCGACGCGACCCGTCGCGCGCGCACCGCCATCGCATCGCCGGAAGTGCAGGCGCTGATCCGGGCCGAACTCGACGCGGTCGTCGATCCCAATGCCGAGTTGAAGCCGATCGTCAAAGTCCCGGTCCCGGGCGAGCGCAACCTCTACTACTCGGCCACGTTCTCCGTGGATCCGGCGCGGGGATGGACCGCGGGCGTGGTCGCCCAGGTGTCCGTGTTCGCGATGGACGCGGGACGAGAGCGTGGGGATTCGTTTACGTTGTACCTGCGTCCCCGGGCCACGCCCGAGGCGCTGATCCGCAAGGCCAAGAAAGACCGCTCCACGGTGTCGCCCGCGTCGTCGGGCGGCTCGAAGTGAGCGTCGGGAGTCCGTCATGATGCCGACCCTGTTCGCGTGCGTACTGTCGGTCGTGTGGTTCGCGCCCCCCGCGGTCGAAGAGAAGCCGATCACGCTGCATCTCGCCGACGGAACGCCGGTGTCCGGCGTGATCCTCGACAACGGGTTCGACGAAGCGTCGGGCGTGACGCTGCGCCGCGACGACAACGGCGGCGTGCTTCGCCTGCGCTGGGACCAGGTGCTCGGCCGCGACGTCGAACGGATCAAGCGCGCGTACGGCTTCTCCGGCGACGAAGCGCCGGTGGTGCAGCTCGACGCGCTGAAGGTCACGACGGCGACCGGCGAGATCATCGGCATCGACGGCGGCCGCGAGGGCGACGCGGTGCTGATCCGCCGCAAGAACGAGATCACGCGCGTGCCGCAGTCGACGATCCGCAACATCGAGACGGTCGTCGTCGATGCGCTCGACGTCGAAGAGCCGACGGCGTTGTTCGAACGGACGCTGGCCAAGATCGACCAGACGCGCGCGGTCGACTGGTACAACCTCGCGCTGACCGCCGAAGGGTTGACGCTGTTCGAGCAAGCGAAGCAGTGCCACGCGACCTGCCTCGAACTCGATCCCGAGTTCCCGAAGCGCGATCTGATCCGCGAGCGCCTGGTGCTGCTCGACGTCAAGATGGCCGAGCGCGAGCAGACCGACGTCCTGATGCGCGTGCGGTCGCTGAAGGCGCACAAGCGCTTCCCCGAAGCGGCGGCGCTGGCGCAGGAGTTCGTCACGAAGTGGCCGTCGTCGCGCCAGCTCGCGCAGGTGCAGCGCGAGATGAAGGACATCGCGGTCCGCCAGAAGCAGGCGATGCTCGCCGGACTGCGGACGAACTTCTTCAGCATCCTCGAGAAGCAGGTGCTGCAGCCCTACGCGTACGACCGCAAGAAGAGCCTCGGCGAATCGATGACGTTCGCGCAGGAGGAAGCGTTCGAGGCGACGGTCGAGCGTCTCGCCAAGTTCCTCAAGATCGAGCCCGACGCGGTGCTCGCGCTGTGGGAAGAACGGGGCTCGGACGGCTCGCCGAACACCGCGTCGTACGGCGGCGGCACGTTCATCCTCGGTGAGGACTCGAAGAAGGGCTACGACAAGAAGGCGCTCGCCGCGGCGAAGGAAGCCAAGGAGAAGGAAGCGAAGGACGCCGAGGACGCGAAGAAGAAGGGCGGCGAGAAGTCGCTCGAGGACAAGATCAACGAGAAGCTGAAAGAGAAGGCGAAGGCGCGCGAGGCGCGCAACGCGAAGCGCAAGCAGGCCGCGGACGTCATCGCCGACGTCCCGCCGACGCCGGACGAGTGGTGGGCGGCCGCGAGCACCGACGAGCGACTGTCGTTCCTGCTCGCGTTCTTCGCCGAGAAGGCCGGCAAGGTGAACGTGATCACGCTCGACCAGCGCTTCTGCTCGACGTGTTCGGGCAATGGTTCGCTCGAGTTCTACCTGACCAACCGTGGCTCGAACGGCGAGTCGGAAGAGGCGGTCCCGTGTCCCCGGTGCAAGACGCTCGGCTTCGATCGTCTCGTCAAGTTCAAGTGATCGCAGCGGGCTGGCTGTTCCTGACCGTCGGGGCGCTCGCCGCGACGGAGGACCCGACACGACTCGGCCCCGAGCGACTGCGTGAGTGGAGCGGCGTCGATCCCGTGCATCAGCGCGGCCTCGCGACGGTCGACGGCGTCGACGTCGGCGCCGACGCGGTGCTCGCCAAGCTGTTCGCGACGCACACCGAACTGGTCTACGCCGCACTCGAATCGACGGTGCGAGCGCAGGTGTTGCAACTCGAGGCCGAGCGACTCGGCGTGTTCGTCGACGTCGCGGCGCTCGAGCTCGAGGTGGGGCGCGTGCTGAAGTCCCAGCAGGACCGGTTCGCGTTCGAGGCCGGACCGGACCAGGACTTCGAGCGCTACATCGCGAGCCGCTACCGCATCACGCCCGAGGCGTATCGCAGCGTGATCCGCCGCGAAGTGCTCGAGCAGATGCTGCTCGTGCGAACGGTGCGATTGTCGAGTCGCCAAGCCGAGCGCATGGTGTGCCGCGTCATCGTCGTGAAAGAGCGCGAGAAAGCCGACGAGCTGGCCGAGAAGCTCGCCGAAGGAGCGAACTTCGCGCGGCTCGCCGAGCAGAACTCGATCGACCGTTCGGCCGTCCGCGGCGGCTTGTTGGCGCCGATCGCGCGCTCGACCGCCGAGCCGTTGCTGGTCCACGCCGCCGAGCTCGAGCCCGGGGCGCTGGCGCCGGTCGAGCCGCTGACCAACGAAGGGGTCACGGTGTTCCGCCTGCTGAAAGTCGACGCGCACCTGCCGGCCGACCCCCGTCCGTACGCGGAGCAGCGCGCCGACCTCGAAGCCGAGCTCGAAGAGCGTCCGGTCGAGGCCATCGAGCTGGCCGAATGGGACCGGGCGGTCCGGGCGCGGCACGCGATCGACGTCAAACTCGCCAAGCCGTGAAAGGTTCTCGGCTTCCAACCGACTGCCAGCCGCCCGTTGCGGCGTCGCGGTCGCCCTGATACTGTCGCCCGATTGTCGTCAAACGGCGCAACCGTTGATCGGAAGCTGCGTTCGGTCGAAACGATGGCTCGAAAGAAGCGCGAAACCAAGACGGAAGAGACGGCTCTCACCGACGGTGGCGGATCCGCGGGCGAAGCTGCGTCGGCCAATGGGGCGGACGAAGTCCAGGCCGTCGGCGCGGACGCCGACGAACCGGGCGAAGAACTCGGTGCGGAATCCGCGGTCCGCGACGCGCCGGAGTCCGCGGTCGATGCACCCGTGCTGGACGCGGCGCCGACCGACGGGCCGGATGCGCCGCTGGTCGAGCAAGCCTCGGAACTCCGGACGGAGCTCGAGGACGAGCAGCTCGACCGCGTCGTCGAAGCGTTGCTGTTCTCCGTCGCCGAGCCGCTGACGGCGCAGCGCATCGGCGAGGCCGCAGGATCGTCGCCGCGACGCGTGAAGTCCGCGATCGACCGCTTGCGTCGCGATTACGCGGTGACGAACCGAGCGTTCGGCATCCTCGAGATCGCGGGCGGGTTCCGCCTCTACAGCAAGCCCGAGTTCGCCGAGTACGTCGCGCGACTCGACAAGGTGCGCGCGCCCGAGCGGCTCTCGCCGGCGGCGCTCGAGACGCTCGCGATCGTCGCCTATCGCCAGCCGATCGTCCGCGCCGACATCGACGCGATCCGCGGCGTCAACTCCTCCGCGCTCCTGAAGACGTTGATGGAGCGCAAACTGATCCGCGCCGTGGGCCGCTCCGAGCGGCCCGGCCGACCACTCGAATACGGCACGACGAAGCGGTTCTTGGACCACTTCGGGCTGGGATCCGTGAAGGACCTGCCGCGAGTCGAAGACTTGAAGACCCCCTGACGAGGCACGCGATGGCTCTGCGTTACTTCCGCAAGAACAAGAAGATGACCAAGTGGATCTACATCGGTCTCACTGTGGTCGTGATGTTGACGTTCTCGGTGACGGGGTCGATCTACGACTTCCTCAGCGGCGGCGGCGACGACTTCGTCGGCTCGTTCACGACGCCCCAGGGCAACGAGGTCGTCGTGCGGCGCCCGGAGTGGCAGCGCTGGAACCAGCGCGTGTCGGGCATGAACGCGCGCTCGCGGATCACCGACGACGCCGTGTGGGAGATGCTGATGATGGACGCGGTCGCGCGCGAAAGCGGCGTGAACCCGTCCGACTCGATGGTGCGTGAGTTCGGTAAGCGCGGCTTGGGCGTCGACCTCGCCGATCTCGAGCAGATGAAGCTCGTCCGCTCGGCGACCGGCCTGCCGGAGAAGGAAGTCGTCGAGTTCTGCCGTTCGGCTCTGCGCATCGCGCTGTACGAGGACCTCGTCTCGGGCGGCGGCAAGCGCGTGTTGTCGCAGCAGATCTACGATCGCTTCAAGACCGACCACGAGCTGTTCACGGTCGACTACGTGTCGATCGCCGACGCGGACAAGGTCGCAGGTCTCGACAAGGCCGCGGTGTCCGCGGCGGATCTGAAGACGTTCCTCGACACCGAACTGCCGCAGGTGCGGCGCGAGAACGAGTTCTCGACGCCGATGAAGTTCGTGCTCGACGCGGCGCTGCTCGCCGTCAAGGACGCGAAGCCGGACGAACTCGCCGCGAAGATCCCCGACGTGCGTCAGCGCGAGGTGACCGACGTCGAGATCCAGGAGTTCTACGACGACAACAGCGATCGCTTCGAGCGCCCGGTCAAGAAGGCCGAGGCCCCGAAGGATGGCGACGCCAAGGAAGGCGAGGTCAAGGAGGGCGACGCGAAGGAAGGGGACGCGAAGGACGCCGAAGCGGACGCTTCCGACGACGAGGAGATGGAAGAGATCCCGCTCGCCGAGGTGAAGGACCAGATCAAGGCCGAGATCCTGATCGAGCGCGTGATCAACGCCGCGGCTCAGTCGTATCGGGACGCGATGAAGGCCGAGCGTGAGGCCGCCGCGAAGAAGGCGCTGGACGAAGCGATCAAGAAGCAGGATCCCGCCGACCCGAATCAGCCCGCCGACGAGAAGAAGTCGGAAGAGACCCCGGCCGAGGCTCCGAAGGTCGACCAGCTCGAGAAGGTCGCGAAGGACTTCGGTCTCGAACTCGTGACGTACCCCGACGCGGTCGAGCTGGGCGATCTCGGCAAGCTGGATCGCATCGGTGGCGGCGAGGACGACGACGCGGATCTCGAGCCGTTCGTCCGCGGACTCGCGAACGGCGACATCACGACGCGTTCCCCGTCGTCGAAGGTCCCGTACGGGTTCATCCTGCGCGTCAAGGACCGCGTCCAGCCGCAGGTGAAGCCGATCGAGGAGATCGAAGCGAAGCTGCGCGACGTCTGGCTGGAAGAGAAGTCGAAGAAGGCCGCCGACGAAGCGGCGAAGGCGCTCGACGACGCGTTGATCGCGAAGGCGCGCGAGAAGGTCAAGGACGACATCGCGAAGCGCGAGCAGGAAGCCAAGGACGCGGCCGCGAAGCGCATCGAAACCGAGAAGGTGACCGACGACGCGCGCAAGACCGCGATCCACGACGAAGAACTCGCCAAGGTGAAGCCCGCGATCGACGACCTCATCGCGTCGAAGAAGGGCGAAGTCTTCGACGAGGTCGTGAAGGCCGCCGGACTCGCGCCGACGTCGATCCCGGAGTTCCGGAAGTCGTACCGCACGACGGCGTTCTACGGCGACGACGACGCGTCGGTCGAGAAGTTCGTGAAGGGCCACGCGGCGCTGTTCAACCAGACCGCCGGCGCGATGCTCGGCCCGGTCCGCGACGACATGAACAAGGGCTACGTGTTCATGATCGTCCGCTCCAAGCGCGAACCGCCGTTCGAGATGATGCGCCCCGGCGACCGCGTGATGGCCGAGCAGGCCTTGGCGAGCGATCCGTTCGGGCAGCGCATGCCGGGCGGCGTCGACTTCTCGTTCCCGGCGATCGCGCAGCGCTTCAACCTCAAGCGCCCGGCGGAATCGACGCAGCCGGAGGGTTGATCGCGCCGTCGCGGCGGTCCGTAGCCCGCGTTTCCGGGCTCGACCGTCGCGCGCGCGATCGAGTCGGTCCGTCGTCGATCAGTCGACCGGGTCGTAACCACCCGCGCTGAACGGGTGGCAGCGCAAGATGCGGCCGATGCCGCTCGCGAGCCCGCGGACGATCCCGCGGCGCTCGAGCGCTTCACGCATGTACTGCGAGCAGGTCGGGCTGAACTTGCAGGTTGAGCCCTTCCACGGCGAGATCACGAGCTGATACAGGCGGATCATCCCGACCAACGTCGCGACGACGATCGCCGACAACGCGCGCAGCGGCTTCATGGCCGAGGGCGAGAGTCCGGGTTCGGCCGTCGCGTGGCCGCGGCGGTGGCCTTGGCGGCGAGGCGCAGGAACTCGCGGGCGACACCGTCCATGTCCGGCGGCAGTTCGGAGCGCGGCACGACGACGTAGTCGAAGCTCGGATCGAGCTCGGCTCGATGCAGCCGGAACGCTTCGCGCAGCAGCCGCTTCGCGCGGTTCCGGCGCGGTGAATCGCCGAACTTGCGGCCGACCGAGATCCCGATCCGCGCGATGTTCGCGGCGTTCTTGCTGACGAGGACGAGCATCGCGTTCGACGCCGCGCGCGTGCCTTGCGCGAACACGTCGTCGAACGAGTCGTGGCCGCGGACGCGATCGCGTTTGCGGAAGGTGCGTTCGCCGCTCTGCGGATCGTCGGCGTCGGTCACGGGGTTTCCGTCGGCTCGGTCGCGGTGTCGTTCTTTGGCGCGGGCGCCGGCGCGGGCTTCTTGCCCTTGCCGCTCTTCAGCTCGTCGATCCGTCGCATCGCCGACGTGATCGCGTCGCCGTGGCGCGTGAAGTCGGTCGCGACGGCGGCGGCGCGCAGGAAGCGCTCGTAGTCCGCGATCGCCGCTTCGGTCGCTCCGAGTTCGTCGTACGCGCGCGCGCGGTTCGACCAATCCGCCGGCGTCATCGCGCCCGCGGACTCGACCTGCGCGTAGACCGAGACGACCTCTTCCCAGCGCTTCGACTTCGCCGCGACGGTCGCGAGCAGCGTCAGGGCCGAGAGTTGTTGGCTCTTCAAGGCCTCGATCTCGCGGTCGTACAGCGCGCGGCGCTCGGGCGGCAGCGTGTCCTTCGACATCGACTCGTTGCGGACGCGGATGCTGCCGGCGATCGAACCGGTCAGCGCGCGCAGGACCGCGGCGGATTCTTCGTAGCGCGATTGGATCGCCAGCAGATTGGCGAGCGTCGACTGTGCCGTGAGATCGTCCTTGCTGCGCGGGTTCGCGAGCACGGCGCGCAGTTCGGTCTCGGCGCCTTGGTACGCCGAATCGCGTGCTTCCGCGTACGCGGCGACGCGCTGTTCCTTCTCCTCGACCGCGAGGCCCTCGTCCGATCCGGTCTTGCGGATCGCGTCCTCGAGCACGCGCCCGTACTGGAATCGAGCGGTGCCGAGGCCGAGGTGGTTCCGGAAGTCGAACTCGTCCTCCTGGTCCACGCTGCGCTCGAACACGCGGATCGACTCTTCGATCTGCTTGCTCTGTCCCTGCTGCAGCAGCGCGAATCCGAGGACCTGGTGCAGGGACGAGTCGTCGGGGTCGAGTTCGAGTCCCTTGCGGCACTGGTCTTCGGCGCGAGCGAAGCGTCCCTCCTCGAGGAAGCGCTTGCTGTTGTATTTGAAGCTGTCGAGGCGGGCTTGATCCTCCGGCGTCAGGCTGGTGCATGCCGACAACGCGAGCGCGCACAGCGCGAGGGATTTCGAGAAGCGGATCATCGGCGGATCTCCCGGAAGCCTGGTGGGCTGCCGTACGCAGGAAGGCCGGGCATGGTAACAGGCGATCCGGTTGCCGCAGGACCCTCAGGACCTTCAGGATCCTCAGGATCCAGCATCGTCGTCCGACGCCGTCGGGCCCGACGTCGCGAGGACGTCCTTCAGCCGGTTCGCGTCCAGGTCGATGCGGAGCGTCTTCGAGCGCTCGACGGTGACCGCCCCGGGCTTCGCGCCCTTCGGCTTGCGCACGTACTTGCGCGGGGTCCACATCACTTCGCAGCGGGCCGCGCCGCGCCGCTTCGAGTAATGCGCGGCGAGCAGCGCGGCGTCGACGAGGTCTTCGGGCGACGCCGACTTCCCCTTGTCGAGCCGCAGCACGACGTGCGAGCCGGCCTCGTGCGCGATGTGCAGCCAGACGTCGTTGCCGCGAGCGATCCGCGTCGTCAGCCGGTCGTTGTCGCGGTCCGTGCGGCCGACGAGGATCTCGGCGCCGCTGCGCGCGCGGAAGCGGCGTAGGCCGGCGTACGGATCGCGCGCGGCTTCCCGCTTCGATCGCGCGTCCTGCTTCGCCGGGGACCGCGGCTTCGCGGCGAGGAGTTCGGTCGCGAACGCGTCGAGCTCGGCCGCCCGTGCGTCGTCGATCGCTTCGATCGTCGCGACGGTCTGGGTCCAGCGCGCGACGACCGGTTCGAGTTCGACGATCCGGATCGCGGCGCGCTCGGCCTTGCGCTCGAGCTTGCGGGCTCGGGCGTACCACGCTTCGACGTTGGCGCGCGGGTCGAGCTTCGGATCGAGCGCCAGCGTGACGCGCCCGCCGCCGAACAGGTCGTCGACGTCCACCGTCGATTGGCCGCGCTTCAGCACGTGGAACTGCGCGGCGAGGCAGTCGGCGCATTGGCGGGTGCGAGCGGCCTCTTGGCCCTCGACGAGATCGGCCCGCGCGTGCGCGAGCCCTTTGGTTTCGCGTGCCAGAGCGTCGCGAGCCGCGGCGAGCACGCGCTGCTTCGTCGCCGCGAACGCGAACTTCGCGTCCTCGGGCTCGAGCCACGCGGCGACGGCGGCCGACAGCGGGAACCGCGCGGAGAACGCGGACGGCGGGGCGGGAGGGGGATCGGCGGCGACCGGATTCGCGTTCGGTCGAGGTTGCGCGGGCGGCGCCTTCGGCGCGACGTAGACGCGACCCGGCGCGATCGGTCGTGCGCCCTCGCGCAGATGTTCCGCGGCGACGATGCGCTGTTCGCCGTCGACCAGCACGAGGTTCTGCGCGGCGCCGAACAGTTCGGCGATCAACGTCAGCTCGGACGTCGCGGAGCGGAAGCGCGCGCGCACGACGCGATCCCCGCGAGCGACGTCGATGCCGACCAGCAGCGCCTCGTGCAGCCGCGAACGCAGCACGCGCAGGAACGGGGACGGCGTGTCCTTCCGCCGCGGCGCGGCTTCGGCGGCGACGAGCTGCACGCGCCCGCGCCCGGCCGCGGCGAGGAACAGCACGCGCAGCGCGGTCTGCGGATCGTCGGCGGGGGAGAACCCGAACAAGCGACCGCCGAAGGGGCGGTCCGCGATCCAGCGGACGAGCATCCCTTCGGCGGCCTTGGCCTCGGCGACCAGTCTCTCGAGGAGGTCGGCACCGAGCGTCATCGACGGCTCGATGTCGTGATTCGCGATCCACCGCGACCGCGTCGCGCGACGCGGCGAAGTCGCGACGGAGCCCGCATCACTTCAGCTCGTCGGCGTCGTAGATCCAACCCGCTCCGATCAGGTCGTACTTCACGAGTTCTCCCGGCTGGAAGAACAGCGCGAGTTCCTTCTCGGCGGCGGCCGGCGAGTCCGAGCCGTGGATGAGGTTGAACGAGTCCGAGATGCCGTAGTCGCCGCGGATCG
>JAEUIB010000463.1 GCA_016795255.1 Planctomycetota bacterium | reverse complement strand
GAGTTCTTCCCGTTCGTCGCGCTCGCCGCCGGCGTCGGCGGAGCCGCGATCGTCGGCGGGCTCTCGCGGTCGCATCCGAAGCGGCGCGCGCTCGCGGCGGCAGCGACGTTCGTCGCCGCGATCACGCCGTCGGTCGTCGCCATCGCGCGCACGCATCCGAACGAGGTGTGTTGGTTCAACGAGTTCGTCGGCGGCTTCGGCGGCGCGCAGCAACGCAAGATCGCCGGCGCGAGCGACTACTGGGGGAACTCGTACTGGCAGGCGATCGATTGGCTGAACCGCCACGCAACGCCGAAAGCGTGGGTCCTGACGTCGGTCGCCCCGCACGTGATGGCGGCAGCCGCGCCGCTGAAGCTGCGCCCGGATCTCCGCCTCGTCGACCGCGACAAACCACCGTGGGACGGGGATCTCTACGTCGTGTTCATCGTGCGCCCAGCGTTCTTCGATCGCGTGACGCGCGGGATCCACGGGATCAGCACGCCCACGCATCGCATCGATGTCCAGGGCGGCACCGTGCTCGAGATCCACCACATCTCGGATCTCGCGACGATCGCGGCGACCCTGCGGCTGCGGCACGACGAGGACTGGTTACCGAAGCCGAAGTGAGGGTGCGGAACTCCGTCCCGCCAAAGTTCGGTGTCACCCCGCCGACCCTCTATCCTCCGTCCGATGCCTTTCCTCCCTGCCCACTTCGAACTTTCCTCGCGGTCCGGTGCGCCCGCTTCGACGCTGTTCCTTCTCCACGGCATCTTCGGGTCCGGGCGGAATTGGCGGACGTTCGCGACCGATCTTGCCGGAGCGTTGCCCGAGCGGCGGATCGTCGTCGTCGATCTGCGCAATCATGGGAACTCGCTCGGGGCGCCGCCGCCGCACACGCTGGCGGCTTGTGCCGAGGATCTCGTCGCGCTGGGTGAGCATCTCGGCGTGACGCCGGACGTCGTCATCGGGCATTCGTTCGGCGGCAAGGTCGCGTTGGCCTACGCGCGGCGCGCACCGTCGTTGCGGACGCTGATCTCGCTCGACAGTCCGCCCGGCCCGGGCTCGAGCGCCGAGCGCGTGCCGCAAGCCACCGAAGCGGGGCGCGTGTTGCTGGCTCTACGAACGTTGCCGATGCCGACGAAGAGCCGCGCGGACGTCGCGAAAGCAATGGAAGGACTCGGCGTCCAAGCCGGCGTCGCCGCGTGGATGGCGACGAACCTGCGCGCGCGGCCCGATGGCCAATACGCGTGGCACTTCGACGTCGCCGCGCTGGCGGCGATGCTCGACGACTACTGGGCGTACGACGGCTGGCCGCAGCTCGAGTCGCCACGGGACGGGCTCGACATCCACTTCGTGCGCGCGGCACACAGCGATCGCTTCACGAGCGCGGAGATCGAGCGGCTCGACGCGTTGGCGCGCCGTGGGACGATCGCGTCGCACGTGCTCGGCGATGCCGGCCATTGGCTGCACGTCGACAATCCGAAGGGGCTGCTCGCGATGCTGACGTCGATCCTCGGTTGAAACGAAGTCCGCGACTCGCGTGCGACCCGTGCGGATTTGAACCTCGGCCGATCGCGCAAGAACTCGCGTCCAGCAATGCCCACGGCAACCGCACCACGTCCGCTTCTCGCCTTGTGACTGCGGAGTTCCTCTCCTACGGTCAAGATCGCATTGACGTTCGGGGGCCGACAGCGGCCAATCGTCCAAGATTCGATGCTCGGAGGGTAAACCACACATGCGTTCCAGCGAGTTCGGCATCCTGTCGTCCGCAGACGCGAACAAGTCGACACCAGGTCACCCAACGAGCGATCCACACAAGTTGATCGTCCCCGCAAGGTGTTGCGCGGGACTGTTCATTCTTGCGTTGATTGGCTTCACAAGCGTCGCGCGAGCGCAATGCGCCCAACCCCCATTGGTCTCGGTCTCGCCGCCGGTTTGGACCGGTTGCGATCCGATGACTGGTGCGACTCACTGGATGACTATCGTCTCACTCACGTCGTTCGACTATTGCCAACAGCCATCGCCGACCGTGACGATCACGATCTCCGCGTTCAGCCAGGAAACCTCCAACGCGGTTCCCATTTGGACATTCCAGAGCTGTTGGGCGAGCCCGGGATCCGTTGTCGTTCCTTTCACACTCGACTACCCCGCGTTCCCCCATGACTCGTTCACGAATCTCGTCTACGAGCACCAAGGACCGACGGGGCCCTGCGTCCTGGACCTCCTGACGTTCAAGGTCGCTGGACCGCCGAACGTCGATGCCTCTGGGCTTCCATTGGCGTTCGAGGTGGATTGCGGCGGAACGATCACGCTCCCGCCACCGACCTTCTGGGAACACGCTGACACGTTCCAGTGGTGCAGGCTGTTCGGAACCGCAATCATCCCGGTCGGCCCAGTGACACCGTTCGCACCGACATCGCACACGATCACGAACGCATCGATCGCGGACGCGGGGAAGTGGGCGTGCGTTGCGCGCAACTGCTTCACGTTGCAACCGAATGTGCAGTGGAACTTCGATTTGATCGTGGAGAAGAACGAGGTCTACGGAACGGGCTGCGCGGGCTCAGGTGGCGTCGTCCCCGAGCTCTCGGTCATCGGCTGCCCCGAGTCCGGCCAAGTCGCGACGATCCGAGTCGAGAAAGCACTCGGTGGTTCGAACGCCCTGCTCCTGCTCGGAACGGGGCGAGGCCTCGTCCCGATGGCGGGAGACTGCAATCTCCTGCTTCAACCGCTTCTCCCTGTGGCCGTTTCATTGCCACTCTCAGGTACCGGGGTGGGTAACGGAGAGATCGAGGTCGCGGTGACGATTCCTGCGGGCTTGCCGACTGCCACGGCCACGCTTCAGGCTTTCGTCGCTGACAGCGGCGTCGCGTTCGGATACTCGAACTCGAACGGAGTCGAATTGAAGCTCCCCTGATGGGGGAGCGCCGCGAGTGCGTCGATCGTTGGTGCGGCTCGTGTCGACCGTTCGCGACTCCACTTCCTCACCTGCGCAGCGTCACCGCGGCAGCAAGTCGGCCAGCTCGGCGAGCGTCTTGCCCTTCGCGTCCTTGTCGGACAGCAGCGGTTCCTTGACCGGCCACGGGATCCCGATCTGCGGGTCGTTCCAGATGACCGTCAGCTCTCCGCCCGGGTCGTAGACGTCCGTGCACTTGTATTCGAGTTCCGCGTGCTCGGACACGACGACGAAACCGTGGACGAACCCCGGCGGGACGTAGAGCTGCTGTTTGTTCTCCGCCGACAGCGTGACGCCGACCCATTCGCCGAACGTCGGGCTGCCCTTGCGGACGTCGACCGCGACGTCCCAAATCTCGCCGGCGGTGCAGCGCACGAGCTTGCCCTGGGGTTTGCGCCACTGCGCATGCAGTCCGCGCAGCGTCCCCTTCACCGAGCGCGAGTGGTTGTCCTGGACGAACGTCGCGTCGATGCCGCCGGCGGCGTAGCGGTCGGCGCGATAGCTCTCGAAGAACCAGCCGCGCGGGTCGGCGAACAGCGTCGGCACGACGACGATGCACCCGGCGAGCTTGGTCGGCTTGAACTCCACGATGCGCACTCCGGGACGACGCGGGGGAGAGAGGGGGCCGAAACCTAGCAGA
>JAEUIB010000462.1 GCA_016795255.1 Planctomycetota bacterium | reverse complement strand
CATCGCGATCTCACTCGGCCTGATGGAAGAGACCGCGGCGGCGCCCGCGCTGCTCGCCGAGTTCGAGAACGCCGGCGACCGGCTGGTGAAGGGCTATCTGGGCCTCGCGCTCGGATTGCTGCGCAGCGACGCGTCGACGGTCACGCTGAAGCGCGAGTTGAAGGACGACAACGATCCGGCCTTCCGCGTCCAGCTCGCCACCGCACTCGGCTTGATGGGCGATCCCGAGGTCTCGGATCTGCTCGTCTCGGACTTCCGCGACTCGAAGACGCTGTACGCGACGTCGTCGATCGCGAAGGCGCTCGGTCACGTCGGCGATCGCGGAGCGGTGAAGCCGCTGACCGTGTTCGTCGGCGAGAAGAAGCGCGTCGCACTGGCGCGGGGCTTCGCCTGCGTGGCACTCGGACTGCTGTGCGAGAAGACCAAGTTGCCGTGGAACGAACGACTGGCCGCGGGCTCCAACTACCTCACGGGGTTGGGGAGCCAGGCCGAGATGCTCGACATTCTCTGAACACTGGAAAGGTCACGAAGGCTGAATACAGGTCCTGCAAGTTCGGAACGCGGATTGGTTTGTTCCGGGCAAGATCGCGACGGGCTTGCGGGATCTGTGTCCTCCTTCGTGACCCTTTTCTTCGGTTCCTCCAGCGCGCGCGGCGCGCCTTCGGTCTCGAAGATCACCCTCGACTCGAGGGACCCGCTCAGAGTTCCTTCTTCGTCTCACCGAACGATGCGGTGAGTTCGACCGTCGCGCCGGCCCGCTGCACTTCGATCACGAACGACTCGCCGTCCTTCGGCTGATCGAGCGCCTTGCGCAGGTCGTCGCGGCTCTTCAGTTCGCGGCCCGCGAGCTTCATCACGACGTCGCCGTCCTTCATGCCGGACTTCGCCGCGAGCGAATCCGCGTTGACCGTCTGGACCTTCAGGCCCGGGCCCTTGAACTCCTCGTCGATGAACACGCCGAGGCGCCGTCCGCTCGTCGGTGCGCCGCGCGTCGCGCGGGCGGGCGCGGTGTAGACCGGCCGCTGATCGGCGTTCGCGACTTCGAGCAGCACGTCGCACGCGAGGCGCGCGACGCGGCCGGCCTTGTCCGCGTCGATGAGTTCGACCTGGTCCGCCGGCGTGTGGTACTCGTCGTGCATCCCCGAGAAGAAGAAGATCGTCGGCACTTCGGCTTCGACGAACGCGAGCGTGTCGCTGGCCGACAGGTACACCGGGTCGGCGACTCCGATGCGGAGGCCGTGCGTCGTCCCGAGATCGACGCAACGATCGAACAGTTGCTGGCACGCCTGACCGACGTCGATCGACTTGTTGTCGTTGCGACCGACCATGTCGAGGTTGACGTACGCGGCGATGTTGTCGAACGGGATCGGCTCCTTCGCCGCGAACGCGTTCGAACCGAGCAGTCCGCGCTCTTCACCGCTCCACGTGACGATGACGATCGAACGCCGGGGTGCTTCGGGCAGCAGAGCGAGTGCGTCGGCGATCTCGAGGACCGCCGCGGTTCCCGACGCGTTGTCGTCGGCGCCGTTCCAGATCCGCCCCTTGCCGTCGGTGCCGACGTGGTCGTAGTGCGCGCCGATGACGACGTACTGGTCCTTCAGCGTCGGATCCGAGCCTTCGCGCCAACCGACGATGTTGAACGCGGTCGACGATCCGGAGCGCTCGACGCGCAACTCGATCGTGTCGCCGGCGACGACCGCGTCGGACAGCGCTTCACCGTGTTCCTTCGTCACGCGAACGACCGGGATCGTCAGGGGCGCGAGGTTCGCCTGCGCCACGGCCTCGAACAACGCTCCGCCACCCTCCTGTTGATCGGCGGGGCGCGGATCGGCGCGGCGTCGGAAGTCACCGTCGCCGCGGATCCGGTCGCGCTCGGACACGAACACGACTCCGGCGGCGCCGCGTCCTTCGAGTTCCGTCGCCGACTCGCGGGCCTTGCCCGGTTGGTCGCCGCCCGGCAGTACGACGATGCATCCGGCGACGTCGGTCGCCGTGGCCGCCGCGGCGCGGCCGCGCGCTTGCCCGGTCGCGGAGATCGACGGGACGGACAGATTCGAGCCCGACTCGAGCGACGTCGCGCCGAACGTCAGCGTCGCCTTCGACACCAGCGCGCCCGTGCCGAGGTCGAACGGCATCCGGAACGACTCGAACAACGGCTTCAGCCCGGCCGAGCGGAACCGCGACTCGATGTAGCGCGCCGCGATCTCGCCGCCACGGGCCCCGGAATCGCGACCTTCGAGCTCGTCCGACGCGAGGAATTCGATGTGACCTTTGATCTCGCCGGTCGTGATCGACGAAGCGGGGTTGACGGAGGTCCCGCCCGTGCCCATCCATAGGACGACCAGAGTTGCGATGGAGATCATGGTTTGGCCTCGTGGGTCGGAGTGGAGCGCGACTGTATCAGCCCGTCGACAGTGCGCTGAACAAGTCCGTGGGCGGAGTGCCGGCGAACACGTTCCGGTCTCGATCGACAGGCTGTTGAGACGTACGGGCACCGGTCGGCGTTGGCACCGTCCGCCGGACGGCGTTCAGTTCGATGCGCGTCCCGACGATGCATGGGCACTGGAAACGGAGCTCGCGGAGCGATGGCGATGGAAGGTCAGGCCGCACACCAGGTCGTCGTCTACGTCTACCGCCAGACGGCGAGTGGGCCGAGGTACCTCGTCCTGCGTCAGGACCGGGTCCACGAGGGACTGTGGCGTCCGGTGCTGGGAACGGTCCGCCCGGAAGAGGCGCTCGACCGCGCCGCGATCCGCGAGGTCCGGGCCGAGACTGGCATCCTCCACCCGCGATCCCTCGTCGACTTCGGGTTCTTGCACCGCGAGCGCTTCGGGGACTTCGACCTGATCGGTTGGGGGCTCGGCTACGACGTCGGCCTGGACGAACCGAAGATCAAGCTGGGTGCGGACTACCGCGAGTTCCGCTGGCTGGCGTTCGACGAGGCCTACCAGACGATCGAGTTCGATGCGTTCCGCGAGGCCGTGCTGAAGCTCCACATGCGGCTGGTCGGCTGATCCACGGACGATTCCGCCGACGGCGAAGCCGCCCGGCACGCATTCGCGTGGCGCGTGGAATAATGCGGCCGCGCTGCCGTTCCACCGGTGGCCGAATCGACCTCGATCCATCGCGACCCGCGGACGGCGGCGTCGCGGGAGTTCCTCATGCATCGCTCGCGCGAACGTGGCGTCGCCCTGATCCTCGTGTTCCTGACCGTGTTGATCCTCGTCGTCGTGATCATGCAGATCCAGGTGACGGCGACGGTCGACGCGTCGGTGGCGCACAACACGCAGAAGGAAATGCAGTTCGAGTACGCCGCGGCCGGCGCGCTCGAAGAGGCGAAGGGTCACCTGTTGCGCGATCTGAAAGAGGAGGCCGAGCAGGCCCAGGGCGGCGATGCCGGCGGCGATCCGCTGACGGGTGGAGACAACGGTGGCGAT
>JAEUIB010000455.1 GCA_016795255.1 Planctomycetota bacterium | reverse complement strand
AGACCGAGGGCAACTTCACCGGAGTCCTCGACGACGGCTGCCGCTTCGGCCACGCGATGGCGAACCTCGGCGACTTCAACCACGACGGAATCGTAGACCTCGCGGTCGGTGCGATCGGCGACGACGACGGCGGTCCGCTGCGCGGAGCACTGTGGATCCTGCAGGTCTCCGACAAGCCGTGGACCTGGCTCGGCGAGGCGCTGCCCGGAGCCTCCGGCGCGCCGCAGTGGTTCGGGCAGGGAGCGCTGGATGCCGGCACGCCGGCGTCGTTCACGCTGTCCAACGCGGCCCCGGATGCGTTCGCGATGCTGCTGTTCTCCGCCGCGACCAGCCCCACGCCGCTGCTCGGCGGAACGCTGGTGCCCGCGGTCGTCGGGGTTCCCGTCATCGCATATCCGGTCTCGACGTCGCCGACGGGGACGTTCGACTGGAGCTTGTCGTGGCCGCCCGGACTCCCGAGCGGCGTGACGATCTACTCGCAGGTCTGGATCGCCGATCCCACCGGGCCGCAGGGCGCGACGGCTTCGAACGCGATCTCGTTCCGCCTGCCGTGAACCCGCGGGAATTCGCGCCAACGCGGCGACGAACCGCGCCGTACACGACGCAAATCCTCCCGTTCCGAGGCTCCGCGATGCGCGCCGCTCTGCTCGCGTGTGTGTCGGTCCTGACGGTCGCCATCGCCCTCGCGCAGGACCCGCCCGCGCGCAGCGAGAACGAACTGCGGGCCGACTTGGTCAACGCCCTGACGTCGGAACGCTGGGACGACGTCATCGACGCCGCGCGCGGGCTGATCGCGCGCAACGAACGCGACGGACAAGCCTGGGTCAACCTCGGCTACGCGCTGCATGCGCTCGGTCGCGTCGACGAAGCCCTCGAAGCCCACCGCAAGGCGGCCCAGCTGCCGGGCGTCGCCGGGATCGGCGCCTACAACATCGCCTGCGTCTACGCGCTGCGCGGAGACCCCGACCAGGCCTTCGCGTGGCTGCGCAAGGCGATGGCCGCCGGCGGCATGGACCTGCGGCGCGTCCGCGAAGACCCCGACCTCAAGTCGCTGCACGCCGACCCGCGGTTCAAGGAGTTCCTCGCCGACCTGGTGCGCGACGCGGTCCACGAGGCCTCGTCCCAGCGCGCGACCGCGAGCGTCGCCGACCGGCGCGAAGCCCGCCTCGTGTTCAGCAGCGCGACCGGCAGCGCCGGCCAGATCGCGCTCGACTGGGGACCGGTCGCGTGGAAGCCCGAGTTCGAAGCGCACTTCACCGGGCAATCGCTGACCGAGCGCCGTTGGCGGTTCGGCAAGGACTTCTGGACGACCTGGGACTCGAGCCTGATGGTCGTGTTCGGCGACCAGAAACTGCCGGCCGGCCACTACTACGTGATGCTGACGCGCCAGCCGAAGGGCGCCCTCGCGCTGGTGTTCATGGAGGCGTCGATCGCGCGCGACATGCGGCTCGACGCGATGCTCGCCCACACGACGCGCGCCGGGATGGAAGTCCCGGTGACGCACGACGGGACGACCACCTCGCAGGAACAGCTCGAACTGAAGTTCGTCCCCGATCCCGACCAGCCGACGCATGCGCGACTGGAGGCGACGTTCGGCGGTCACCGGCTGAGCGTCCCGTTCACGGTCGAGTTCGGGGCGTAGATCGGCGCGGGAATCACCCCAGGAATCCCTCGGATCGGTCTGTCCCAGCCCGTTCGGCCGTGTTTTTTGAGGTTTCCGCGGGGAGCGCCCTAAGGGCCACCCGTACCATCCTCCGCTTTCCGATGCGACCGAGCGGACTCCCGGCGGAGCCCAGCCCCGCATCCGATCCCATCCGCGGAGTCTGATTTCCCATGACGCGCGCGTTCCGTACGGCCCTCGTTGCCGTTCTGTCGAGTCTGTCGTTGTCCGTCGCGGCGTTCGCCGGCGACGATCTGTGGACGCAGGACTACAAGGCGGCTCTGGAGAAGGCGAAGGCCGAGAACCACGACGTGCTGGTCGACTTCACCGGCTCGGACTGGTGCATCTGGTGCCAGCGCCTCGATCAAGAGGTCTTCGCGACCGACACGTTCAAGGCCGAGGCGCCGAAGCATTTCGTGCTGCTGAAGCTCGACTTCCCGAACGATCCGAGCTTGGTCACCGAAGAAGTCCGCGCGCAGAACACGAAGCTGATGGCGGAGTTCGGCGTCCAGGGCTTCCCGACGATCTACCTGCTCGACTCGGCCGGTCGTCCGTACGCGAAGACGGGCTACGAGCCGGGCGGCCCGGAGACGTACCTCGAGAACCTCGCGACGCTGCGTGACGCGAAGACGAAGCGCGACGAAGCGTTCACCGCCGCCGCGGCGCTGCAAGGCGTCGACAAGGCCAAGGCGCTCGACAACGCTCTCGGTCTGTTGGACTCCGAGACCGTGCTGCCGTTCTACCGCGCCGAGGTCGACTCGATCGTGGCGCTCGACGCGCGCGACGAAGCCGGCCTGAAGACGAAGTACGAGGCGCGCCTCGCCGACTTCGCCGAGGCCGTCGAAGGCCGCAAGCTCGAGTCGATCGCGCAGGAGTTCGGCATGAAGAACGATTTCGCCGGCATGCGCGGCGCGATCGAGACCTTCATCGCGGAGCACCAGGGCAAGCCCGGCCTGCTGCAGAAGGCCGAGATGATCCGCGCGCTGACGTACGCGCAGGACAAGAACTTCGAAGAGGCGATCCGCCTGCTCGACGAGGCGATCAAGCTGAAGCCGGAGAGCGAACTGGTCGCGCAGATCGAGGGCATCAAGAAGCAGCTCGAGATGGCCAAGATGATGGGCGCGGGCACGCCGGACGAAGAGGACGACGAAGAGGTCGACGAGCCGGCGGAAGAGCCGGCGCCGGCCCCCGCGGGCGGCGGTCGCTGAAGCGACGCTCGTCGTCGGTCCGCGTGACCGACGACGTGTCCTCGAAGTGAAGGAGCCGGCTCTTCTCGCGAAGAGCCGGCTCCTTTCGCTTGCAGGCCGTGATGGCGTGGTGAAGTGAGCCCGCGGTCGGGCTCACGCGAACGCGTCAGCCGTTCGCGCCGAACGACTTCGGCTTGGCCTTGGTCGCGGGCTTGGTCGACTTCGATGCCGGCGATTCAGGCTTCTTCGCCGTGGGCGCCGTTGGCGCCGTCGCCGGTGCGGGCTTCGCGGCCGGAGTCGGCTTGCTCGGAGACGCCGGAGTCGGGGCCTTGCTCGGCAGGGGCTTGCTCGGAGCCGTGGGCGCCGCGGCCGCGGGCTTCGCGGGCTCGGACTTCTTCGGCTCGACCTTCGACGCGGCCGGCGCGCTCGCGGCCGGCGCGTTC
>JAEUIB010000441.1 GCA_016795255.1 Planctomycetota bacterium | reverse complement strand
AAGTTCTTGATCTTCAGGAGGTCGGCTTCGGTCTTGCGACCCAGGTCGCCCACCGTCGCGACGCTCTCGGCGTCGAGGCAGTTGCGAGCGCGAACCGACAGATCGAGTTCCTCGATCGGCTTCGACAGCATCTCGCGCAGGCGCTCTTGCTCCTTCTCGGCCGCCTCGTCCGCCATCACGCGCGCTTCCTCGACCGCGAGATCCGCGCCCGGATGGAAGTGATGGATGAACGGATTGAGGTGCTTGCGATAGATCTTCGCCGCTTCGATCAGCGCGAAGTCCGGCCGCACCGTGCCGTCGGTCCAGACCTCGATGACGAGCTTGTCGTAGTTCGTCATCTTGCCGACGCGCGTGTCCTCGACCTTGTAGCGGACGCGCTTGACCGGCGAGAAGTTCGAGTCGACCGGGATGACCCCGATCTCGCGCTCTTCGGTCGAGTTCTCTTCGGCGGTGCGGTAACCACGGCCGCGCTGCGCGGTCATGCTGACCTTGAAGTTGACCTTGTCGGTCAGCGTCGCGATGACGAGGTCCTTGTTGACGACCTCGGCGCGCTGATCGCAGACGATGTCCGCCCCGGTGACGGCGCCCTTCTTGGTCACGTCGATGGTCAGCGACGCGGGATCCTCGCCCTCGACGCGGACCAGCAACTGCTTGACGTTCAGGACGATGTCCGTCACGTCCTCGAGCACGCCCGTGATCGACGAGAACTCGTGCTGGACGTTCGCGATCTTCACGGACGTCACCGCGCCGCCTTCGATGCTCGACAGCAGCACGCGGCGCAAGCCGTTGCCGACCGTGTGCCCGAAGCCCTTCTCGAACGGCTCGACCGCGAAGCGGCCGTACGTCTCGGTCATCGTCGCGGTGTCCGCGACGACCTTCGACGGCAATTCGAATCCACGCCAACGAATGCGCATTCTGTTCTCCGCCTGACTCTCGTGAGTTGAGTCGCGTTACTTCGACATCAGCTCGACGATGAGCTGTTCCTGGACCTCGAACTGGACGTCTTCACGCGTCGGGAGCGCGATGACCGCTCCTTCCAGTTTCGCATCGTCGAACGCGAGCCATTGCGGCAGCGAACGACCCTTCCGCAGTTCGAGCGACTCCTTGCCGATCTTCTGCGAGCCTTCGGAGCCGTGCATCGTCAGCCGATCGCCGACGCGCAGCAGGCGCGAAGCCGCGGTGCATCGACGCCCGTTCAAGAGGATGTGCCCGTGGGCGATCAATTGGCGCGCGTGCTTGCGCGACAACGCCAAACCCGCGAGGCACACGGCCGAATCGAGACGGCGCTCGAGCAGCGTCATCAGGTTCGCGCCGGTGTTGCCCGCCATGCGGTTCGCGATGTCGAAGTACCGGCGGAATTGCCGCTCCAGCACGCCGTAGAAGCGCTTGGTCTTCTGCTTTTCACGCAGCCCGAGTCCGTACTCGGACAGACGGCCGCGCGTCCAGCTGTGCTGACCCGGTTGGAAGTTGCGCTTGTTGATCGCGCACTTCGCCGTCTCGCAGCGGGAACCCTTCAAGTACAGCTTGACGCCTTCGCGGCGGCACAGCTTGCACA
>JAEUIB010000430.1 GCA_016795255.1 Planctomycetota bacterium | reverse complement strand
CGCAGTTCGCGCATGCGGAAGAACCGCATCAGCGCGGGCGCGACGACGTCCTTGCCGGCGACCGTCGGCACCGGCACGTCGAGCACGTCGATCCGCGATCGACGCAACGCCGCATCCGTGCGCCGCCGCCACGCGGCGACGCGTTCGGCGTACGCGGCGCGCACGCGCGGACTGCTCCAATCGACGAGCACCGGCGGCGACGATCCAGTTCCCCGCAGCCACGACAGGCCGAGGGGCGGCGCATCGAGCTCCGGCACCGCCAAGCGCACGGCGACCACGTCGTGCCGACGCGCGCAGAGATCGAGCTCCGGACCGGGCGCGAATGCGAAGAAGTCCGACAGCACGAACACGATCGCGTGTCGCCGCAGCGTCCGCGCGACGCGATCGAGCGCCGGCGCGAGGTCGACGGGCCCCGACGCATCGGGCAACGCCAACGCGTCGCGAACGATCCGCAGCGCGTGGCCGCGGCCGTTCGCCGGCCGGACCATCGTCGGCACGCCGTCCCCGCACGCGACGAGCCCCACCTTGTCGTGGTTGCGCGCGGCCGTCAGCGCGAGCAGCGCGGTCACGCGCGCCGCGATCTGCCGAGCCGACCACGGCCCGAACCCGCCGCTCATCGACGGCGACAGGTCGAGCACGAACACGACCGTCAGCTCGCGCTCGTCGACGTACTTCTTGACGAACGGGCGACCGACGCGCGCCGTGACGTTCCAGTCGATCTGGCGCGGATCGTCGCCCTCGGCGTATTCGCGGACCTCGTCGAACTCGACGCCGGCGCCGCGGAACACCGACGCGTAGCTGCCGGCCATCGTGCCGGTCACGAGGCGCGTGCTCTGCACCTCGATGCGCCGCACCTCGGCGAGCAGCCTGGCGAGTGTGTCGTCGCCGTCCACGGCACGCGCGGTCATGGCGGGCTCACGGCACCGGCACGTGATCGAACACCTGGCGGACGACGTGTTCCGACGTCACGCCCTCGGCTTCCGCTTCGTAGGTCGTCAGCACGCGGTGCCGCAGCACCGCCATACCGACGGTCTTGACGTCGTGAGGAGTCACGTAGCCGCGACCGGCGAGGAACGCCTGGGCCTTCGCCGCCTGCGTCAGCGCGATCGACGCGCGCGGCGACGCGCCGTAGAGGATCAGCGGTTTCAGCGCGGCGAGCCCCGCGCCTTCGGGTTCGCGCGTCGCGAACACCAGATCGACGACGTAGTCGTCGATCTTCTCGTCGACGTGGATCTCGTCGAGCAGCGCGCGCGCGGCCAGCACCTGCTGCGGCGTCGCGACTTGCTTCACGGCGGGTTTCTTGCCGGTCGTCGCCATGCGCCGGATGATCTTCTTCTCGTCCGCGCGCGTCGGATAGCCGACGACGATCTTCAGCATGAAGCGGTCGACCTGCGCCTCGGGCAGCGGATACGTGCCTTCGTGCTCGATCGGGTTCTGCGTCGCCAGCACGAGGAACGGCGACGGCAACGCGCGCGTCTCGCCGGCCAGCGAGACTTGGCGCTCCTGCATCGCTTCGAGCAGCGCGGATTGGACCTTCGCCGGCGCGCGGTTGATTTCGTCGGCCAGTACGAAGTGCCCGAAGATCGGCCCTTCGCGGACGGTCCATTCCCCGGTCTTCTGACTGAACACGTGCGTCCCGAGCAGGTCGGACGGCAGCAGGTCCGGCGTGAATTGGACGCGGTGGAACGTGCCGCCGACGGCTTGCGCCAGCGATTGGACGGCCAGCGACTTCGCCAGTCCGGGCACGCCTTCGAGCAGCACGTGGCCGTCGGCGAGCAACCCGATCAGCATGCCGTGCAGCAGCGCCGATTGGCCGACGATGACGCTCTCGACCTCCTGCGTGATCGCGCGCAGGAACGAACTCTCTCGCTGGATGCGGTCGGTGACCGCTTGGACGTTCGTCACGAACTCGACTCCGCTCGCGGGGACGCGGAGCCTACCAGCGCGGCGGCCGATCGGTGCGCGTCGGCACCGGCGCGTCGCACGGCACGCCGCGGCGGCGGCGGCGTGCTAAAAGATCGGCCCCCCGCGCTTCCCCCGGTGCCCCGCATGCGCTCCACGCTTCGTCTCGGACTCGTCGGCCTCGCGATCGCGACGTGCGTCGCGGCCTTTTCGTCGCCCACCTCGGCGCAGGATCGGCCGAGCCAACCGCCGGGCCTGCCTACCGGCGTCACGCGCGAACAGATGTGGCCGGCACCGACCGAGGCGGACTGGAAGCTGCCGTGCCTCATCCAATGGCAGCGCTCGTGGGACGACGCGGTCGCGATCTCGCGCCAGACGAAGCAGCCGATCCTCGTCTGCGTGAACATGGACGGCGAGATCGCCAGCGAGCACTACGCCGGCATCCGCTATCGCCAGCCCGACATCGCGAAGCTGTACGAGCCGTACGTCTGCGTCATCGCGTCGGTGTATCGCCACACGCCGCGCGACCACGACGAGCAGGGTCGCCGCATCCCGTGCCCACGCTTCGGAACGGTCACGTGCGGCGAACACATCGCGATCGAGCCGATGCTGTTCGAGAAGTTCATGGACGGCCGCCGCATCGCGCCGCGGCACATCATGGTCGAACTCGACGGCAAGGAGACGTACGACGTCTTCTATGCGTGGGACACGCAGTCGGTGTTCGACTCGATCCGGAACGGGATCGCGAATCGCAAACAGGAGACGACGCCGCTCGTGCGCGGCGACCGACCGATCCTCGATCGTGTCGCGAGTCACGACAGCATCGACAAGGCCGCGGTCGAGGCCGCGTTCGTCGAGGCGGACGCGGCGCAGCGCCAGCGCCTGCTCGAAGCCGCGCTCGCGAACCCGGACGCGGCGCCGACCGACCTCGTGCGGCTCGGCGTGCTCGATCTCGATCCGCAGGTCCAGGAACTCGCGCGCAAGGCGCTCGCGGCGTCGAAGTCCGAGGGCGCCGTCGACCTCATCGCCGAAACGCTCAGCGCGCCGATCCCGGCCGCCGATCGGGACTCGCTGGTCGGCACGCTCGACCGGATCGGCGCGACGTCGATGCGCGCGAAGTCGTTCGCGAACGTCCACAAGGGATTGTCGACGCGCTCGGGCGCCGTCGACGTCGACGCGTGGGCCAATGCGTTGGCGAACGCTTCGGCGAGCACCACGACCGAGGGCGCGACGTACTCGCCGGCGTTCGACCAGCAGGATCGCGTCGTCGCCGGTCAGGATGCCGACCAGAAGATCGCGCTCGCCGAGGACTTCCTGAAGCGCGCGGCGGACGTCGAGCCGAAGTTCGCGCGCGCGCTGGTGCTGGACGCGCAGCAGCTCGCGGTCGACGCGGAACGGCTCGGCGCGAAGGGCTGGCGCGTCAACGCGGTACTGGCCGTGGCGGCGCACTCGCTCGGCGACGCCGCGACCGCGCGGACGCGTGCGGAGGCCGCCGTCGGCTCGATGCCGACCGACGTCCAGGACTGGAACGCGATGGCCGTGCTCGCGCTGTTCGCGCAGGCGCGGCAGAAGGCGATCGCCGACGCGGTCGTCGCGAAGCAGGAATGGCCGCCGCAATGGCTGACCGATCTGAACGCCGCGTACGCGGTGCTCGCGCGCCATCCGTTCGGCAACGACGCGCACGTCGCGGCGCACTACGACTTCCTGCGCTGGTTCAAGGCGCGGCGCCAGGCGAACCAAGTGCTCGAAGCCGGCATCGCCCGGTTCGCGGACTCGTGGATGCTGCACGAGCGGTTGCGGACGCGCGTGCTCGAAGAGCAAGGACTCGACGGTCTCGAGCCCACGTACGCGAAGCTCGTCGAGGCCGCGCCGACGAACGCGGCGACGCTGTGGTACGCGGGCTTCGCGTCGGCCGTCGCCGCCGAGTACGAGCGGCGCTTCGGCGATCTCGATGCGGCGCTGCGCTGCTACGACCACGCGAGTGCGCTGTACGACCGCGCGCGCGATGCCGACCCCGCGATCGCCGACTCGTCCGACACGCAGGCCGCGATCGCGATCGGCGCGAAGGCGCGCGTCGCGCTCGAGCGCGGCGACGACGCGAACGCGCTCGCGTGGGTGCTGGCATCGCTCGATCGCAAGGAGTCGGCCGGCGCGACGCAGGACGGCCTCAACCTGACGACGATCGACACCGCGAAGATGCTGCGCGCGCGCTTGCGCGAGACGAAGCAGGACGCCGCGGCGGAGACACTCGAAGCCAAGCTGCGCTCGATCGATCCGACGCTGCTCGAACTGCCGGCCTACGAGCGCGAGGTCCCACCGCCCCCGCCGCCAGCAGGACCGTGAAAGGGGTCAGCCCCCGCGTGAAAGGGGTCAGCCCCCGTGCGGAACCGCACGGGGGCTGACCCCTTCGCCTCGCGGGGGCTGACCCCTTCGCCTCGCGGGGGCTGACCCCTTCGCCTCGGCTGAGCCTCGCGCGGTGCGTGCGCGCGCGCCGTCAGTACGTGATGCGCACGTGCTCGACGTTCGACAGGTTCGCCTTCGAGCCGCTCGACGCGATCATCTGGAACGCGACGTCGAACGGCGCCGGCAGGTTCGGCGGCAGCGGCAGCGCGAGGCTGCTCGGCGCGCTGGCCCACGGCAGCACGAGGATCGGCAACCCGGTCTGGATGAACAGCGTGCCGTAGTCGCCGAGCTCGGCCTGGCCGTCGAAGCCGACGACGAGCAGCGTCGCGAGCCCCGGCGTCCCCGTCACGTCGAACGTCAGCGTGCCGCCCGAGCCGGCGAAGCCGGAGATCTGCAGGCCGACGTTCGTGAACTCGTACGCGCCCATGTCGAGGCGGCGCACGCCGTCGAGGTTGCCGTCGGTGAAGCGCGGCGCGCCGCCGGCGTCGGCGCCGGTCGCGCTCGCGGTCGGCGTCGCGGTCTCGACGCACGGTGACGACGCGAGCAGCCGCAGGTCGCCGGTGGTCGCGGCGACGAATTGCGGATCCGCGCCGATGTTGCCGTTCGAGCCCTGGAACTGCGCGCTGCGCGAGGACTTCACGCGCGCCGCGGTCAGCCCCACCGTCTCCGCGCCGGCCGTGCCGAACACGATCGAGTCGACGACATCGCCGGTCCAGCCGGTGGCGACGATGCCGGCCGAGTTGCCGCCGTACACCGTCGCGTTCCTCAGCGCGAACGAGCCGCCCGACAAGCGCAGCCCGGCGTCGTTGCAGCGATCGGCGACGAAGTCACGCGCGTCGCCGGACAACGCCGACACGCGGATCCCGTCGTGCGCGCCGAGGTCGGCCCGGACGCCGCGCGCCGAGACCGCGCTCGAGTCGAGGTTGACGCACGGCGTGAAGCCGACGCCGGCATAGCGCACGCGCAATCCGGCGATCGAGCCGCTGCTGCCGGCGGCGTACGACACGCCGCTCCACGTGTCCGACAGGCCGACGGAGGGACCGTCGCCGTTCGTGTCGCCGCCGAACTCGTCGTCCTTCAGCATCGTCAACACGACCGGCTCCGACCCGTCCGCGACGACGTGCATCGTGCCGGACACGGCGGTCGAGCCGTGGCCTTCCCACTTGAAGATCGCGCCGCGCTCGAGCGTCAGCGTCTGGCCGACCGGAACCGTCAGCGACGTCGCCATCACGATGCCGCCGTTCAGCACGTTGCGCTTCGAGATCGTCGTCGGCTGCGTGACGACGCCGTTCGTGACGCGCAGGTATTGGCCGGGCTGCGCGCCGAGCGCCACGCAGTCGACGAACGCCGGCACCGCGGTGATCGGCAGGTTGTTGACCGCCGTGTTGAAGTTGTCCTGGAACGCGCAGCGCACGAACGACGGCGACGCCGGCTGGCCGTTGAAGTCGATCGCGGAGTGGCGGCCGTCGCGCAGCAAGCAGTCGGTCGCCGTGATGTCGGCGCCGAACAGTTCGAGCGCCGCGGTGAAGCCGACGCCGGTGTAGCGCACGACCGTGTTGCGCAGCGTGCTCGCGCTCGCCGTCGACTGGAACGCGAGGCCGGCCCACGTGTCGGTCGCGCCGACCGACGGGCCGTCGTTGTTCGTGTCGCCGCCGTACTCGTCGTCGGGCAAGTACGTGAAGACGACGGGATCGTTCTGCTCGCCGTCGGTGATCAGCGTGCCGCTGATCGCGAATTGGACGCTGTGCATGACCTTGACGACGATGCCTTCTTGCAGCGTCAGCGTCGCGCCGCTCGGCACGCTGAACGTCGTCGGGAACACGAGCGCGTCGTTCACGAGGTTGTCGGTCGTGAGTTCGATCGCGCCGGTCATCGTCGAGGCGCCGACGCGCACGTAGTTGCCGGCGCCGGTCCCCGTCGCGGTGTTGCCGGAGAACTGCGGAAGCGCGTCGAGCGTGACGCCCGTGATGCTCGGCTGACTGCCCGAGTTCGTGAACGTGCAGGCCGTCACGGTCGGCAGCGCGCCGTTGTTCAGCCGCAGCAGGCCGTGCTGCCCGTCGTGCAGCGCGCTGCGCGTCAGCGTCAGGTTCGACTGGTCGATGTCGATCGCCGGCGAGAAGCCGATGCCCGAGTAGCGCACGTCGATGCGATCGAGCACGCTCGCGTCGGACGTCGGCCCGAAGCCGAGGCCGCCCCATTGATCGGGCTGCCCGACCGACGGTCCGTTGCCGTTCGTGTCGCCGCCGGCCGAGTCGTCCTGCAGCGACGTGAACACGATCGGTGGCGCGAGCGTGCCGATCGCCGACAACGTGCCCTGAACGGACAGGCCGCCGGCGTTGAACTTCACGATCGCGCCGGGCTGGATCGTCAGCGTCTTGCCGACCGGCACGTTCATCGAGCCGGAGACGTGATAAACGGTGCCGGTCGTCAGCGGACCGCCGGAGCCGTCGAACACGGCGCCGCTCAGCGGAACTTGCGCGACGGCGAGCGACGAAGAACCAACGACGAGGATCGCAACGGAGACGATTCGGGAACAGCGCATCGGGGGAACTCCTGGGCGGGCAGAGGCCATGCCGGGAGTTGGTGGGAGCGCCGAACCCTGGACGTCGAAATCGCGAAAACGCGCCGAGGCGTCGCGCTGCTACTTCGTCGCCGCCTTCGCGAGCTCGAGGTACTTGCGGTACGTGACGCGCGACAGGAGCTTGTTCTGGACGACGTGGATCGCGGTCGCAACCTCTTGGCGGTCCATCGGATGCAGCTCGGGCAGCTCGAAGAAGAAGCCGGCGCACTTCGCCGCCGCGGCCCAGCAATCCGCCTCGGCCGGCGTCATGCCGGCGCCCAGCACGAACTCACGATCGCGTTCGAGTTCGGGGTCGCCGGTCGCGGCGCCCTTGTCGTCCTCCGCGGCGGCGAGCGGGACCAGGCCGGCCGCTCCGGCGGCGAGCAGCAGCGCACGGCGCGTGGGGTTCAACGATTCGTCGGACATCGGGATCCTCCAGGGAAAACCGCTCGAGGGGGGCAGCGAGCCCGGTCTCGGCGATGCGGGGGGACAGACTAGAGTGCGTCGCCCCGAGGTCGTTCGCCTGCCCAGGAGTCGCGATGAGTCCTCGCCCGCGCCTTCGCGCCATGACCCCGCTGCTCGTCGTGTCCGATCTGCAGCGCGCCATCGACTTCTACGTCGGCAAGCTCGGCTTCACCGACGCCCAAGCGTGGGGCGAGCCGCCGTGCTTCGCGATGATGCATCGCGACGGACTCGACCTGATGTTGAGCCGCGCCGAGGACGCGTCGCACGTCGCGCCGCACGGTCGCTTCGGCGTCTGGGACTTGTTCCTGCACGTCGCCGACGTCGCGGCCGAGCGCGCGGCGCTGCTCGCGGCCGGCGTCGCGATCGACAAGGGACCGACCGACACGTTCTACGCGATGCGCGAGATCGAGGTCCTCGACCCCGACGGGCACCGTGTCTGTCTGGCGCAGGACATCAGCGGCGAAGCGTTCGTCCACGCGGATTCGTACGCCGGCACGCTCGACCTCGGGCCGAAGCAATTGCGCCTCGTGCTGAAGGTCTCACGCGCCGGCGACGGATTCGTCGCGCGGCTCGACAGCCTCGACCAGAACGCGATGAACCTGCCGATCGATCGCATCACGATCGACGGCGCGACGATGCAGTTCGCGATGGACGCGATCGGCGCGAGCTTCGTCGGCACGCTCGACGCCGCCCGCACGCGCATCGACGGGCGATGGACGCAGCGCGGTTCGTCGTGGCCGCTCGTGTTCACGAAGGCGACGTGACGGCGTTCGACGTCACGGCTGGATCGTCAGCGCGAGACCGCGCGAGCTGCTGAGCCCGGTCGGATCCGCCGCGCACACGGACGCCGATTGCCAGACGAACTGCGCGTAGGCCTGCAAACCCGCGAGGCTCGGCAACGCCGGCAACGGCAGCGCGAACGCGGCGTGCTCGGTCGTCGCCGTCGTCGGCAGCAGCAAGTACGGCGCGCCGAGACCGACGTGGAACGTCAAGCCGCCGATCGTCGTGCCGAGCGCGTCCTGCTGCGCTCCGAGCACGAGCGCTCCGACCGCCGGCGGCACGACCTCGTCGCAGCGCAGTTCGAACGCCGCTTCGCCGACGCGCGGGACGACGTTCGCCGTCACCGCGTGCGCGCCGTCGCAGCCGGGCGTGCCGGCGCCGTACGGTTGCGCTCCGAGCAACGCCGACGACACGACGTACGCGACGCCGAACGGCGCTTCGTACGGCGAGCCGATCACGAAGTCGGGAAGGTCGTCACCGTCGACGTCGCCGACGTGCGCGAGTCCGACGCCGAACGATTGGTTCGGCGTCGCCGGCGCGAGGAACGCGCAGAACTCGAGCCCCGTCGCGCCCGAGAACACGCGAACCGAGCTCGGCACGATCGGCGAGCCGGGCGCGCTGGCGACGACGTCGAGATGGCCGTCGAGATCGACGTCGCCCGCGCCGTCGACGCGCGTGCCGAGTCGGCCGGCGTCGACCGTGCCGTGGAACGCGCGCAGCAGCGCGCCGGTCGCTCCGGAGTAGACGTGGACCGCTCCGCCGTCGAGCGCGCCGACGTCGAAGCCGGGTGAGCCGATCGCGTGGTCGTCGACTCCGTCACCGTTCCAATCGCCGACGTCGGCCATGCCGGTGCCGAGGCCTTCGTTCGCGACCGTCGCGTTCCAGGTCCGCAGGATCTGCAGCGTCGCGCCGGAGAACAGGTTGACCATCCCGTACGCCGGCGTCGCGATCAGGAAGTCCGGCGTGCCGTCCGCGTTCGCATCACCCGCCGCCGACACCGACGTGCCGAACGTGGTGCCGCCGGTCAGCGATCCGAGCAGCGCTCCGGTCGCTCCGGAGATGACACGCGCCATCTTCAGGTTCGTGCCGGCGACGAAATCGCCGACGCCGTCGTGGTCGAGATCCCCCACCGCAGCGAGCGAAAACCCCAGGTACTCGACGACGCCGGCTCCCTTGCGGGTCCACAGCGTGGCGCCGGTCGCGCCCGAGACGAGGCGCACGTAGCCGTACGCGTTGGTCAAGTCCGACTTGTGCTGGATCGCGCCGATCGCGACGTCCGCGACACCGTCGCCGTCGACGTCGTCGCCGAGTGCGAGCGACGTCCCGAAGTGGTCGCGCGACGCGCCCGCGATGGTCCACAGCACGCTGCGATCGCGGCCGGACAGCAGCGTCACGCTGCCGTTGAAGAACACGTACGCGTTCGGCGCGCCGACCGCGAAGTGGTCGAAGCCGTCCGCGTCGACGTCGCCGACGCCGAGCGTCGCTTGGCCGAAGCGGTACTGGTACGGCTGCGCCGGGACGACGTCGAGCGTCGTCTGCGCGAGCGCAGTCGTCGACACACCGACGCAAAGGGTCAGGACGAGGCAGGCACGCGACATCGGTTCCTCCATTCCTTGCCGGCGCGGGGGGCCGCGCGGGGCGATTCGGGCTCGGCGCGTTGGGGGCGCCGTTCCGCCAACGCGGGGCATCCTGCGTGCCGAACGCGCGGGGAGCGAGTCGATGACGGACTCTTCACTCCCGCGTCATCCTCGCGTCCTCCCGCGTCAGGCGCGTGTCAGGCGCGGCTCGTTCGGGCCGGACATGCCGGTGGCGCGACGCGTCGCCGCATGCGACACTCCGCGCCCCCTTCGCGGCCCGCCCAGCGCGCGACGGGATCTCTCTCTCCCCGGCTCACCGGCCCATCCAGCCGACCGGCCCATCCTTCAGGAGCTCTCCCGATGTCCGTGCTCTCCCGTGTGTCCACCGTCCTCGCCGCCGCGCTCGGCGTGGCGCCGCTCGCAGGCGCGCAGTCCGTGCTGTTCACCGCGGCCGGCGACAGCGCCAACGACACCTTCGGTCAATGCGTCGACATCGTCGGCGACGTGAACGGGGACGGCTTCGACGACGTGATCGTCGGCGCGTGGCGCGACGATCCGGGCGGCAAGAGCGACGCCGGCACCGTGCGCGTCGTGTCGGGCAAGACCGGGCTCACGCTGTTCATCGTGCCCGGCGACCTCGCGAACGATCACATGGGCTTCGGCTCGAGCGGCGCCGGCGACGCCAACGGCGACGGCTTCGCCGACATCTGCGCCGCGGCGGACGAAGCCGACGTCGGCGGATTCATCAACATCGGCGCCGCGAAGATCGTGTCCGGCGCGAACGGAGCGACGCTGTTCACGATCCAAGGCGACAACGGCGCCGACCTGTTCGGCTGGTCGTCGGCGTTCGCCGGCGACTGCAACGGCGACGGTCGCGGCGACACCGTGCTCGGCTCGCTGCAAGACGACACGACCGGCAAGACGAACTGCGGCTCGGCCGCCGTCCATTCCGGCGCGAACGGCGCGCTGCTGTGGAAGGCGTTCGGCAACGCCGCGAACGACACGCTCGGCGATGCCGTCGGCGGAGTCGGCGACGTGAACGGCGACGGCTTCGACGACGTGATCGCCGGCGCGCCGAGCGCGGATCCGGCCGGCGCGAGCTCCGGCCAGGCGCTCGTGCTGTCGGGCGCCAACGGCGCGGTGCTGATGACGATCAACGGCAACTCGGCGAGCGACGGCCTCGGCGGCTCGGTGTCCGGCGCCGGCGACGTCGACCTCGACGGTGTCCCGGACGTCGTCGTCGGCATTCCGGGCGAGGACAACACCGGCGCGAACTCGGGCACCGTCCGCGTCGTGTCGGGCGCGACCGGCGCCGTGCTGTGGTCGTTCGACGGCGATTCGGCCGGCGACAACCTCGGCGTCTCGGTGCGCGGCGCGGGGGACGTCGACGGCGACGGGTACGCCGATCTCGTCGCCGGAGCGAACGGCGACGACGACAACGGCGCCGGCTGCGGCGCCGTGCGCGTGTGGTCGGGCAAGACCGGAACGGTGCTGGCGACGTTCTACGGCGATGCGGCGGGCGACGCGCTCGGCGTGTCGGTCGGAGCCGGCGGCGACCTCGACGGCGACTCCTTCGACGACGTCTGCGCCGGCGCGACCGGCGACGACGACGGCGGCGCCGCGTCCGGCACCGCGCGCGCGTTC
>JAEUIB010000388.1 GCA_016795255.1 Planctomycetota bacterium | reverse complement strand
TCGACCTCGTCCTTCGCCGCGAACAGTTTGCGCGACGTCCCGTCGGCGAGCTTGACGACGTACGCGTCGCGCTTCAGTTCCTCGGCGTCCTGGTCGGTCCACCAATACAGCGCGTACTGCCCGTCGGCCGACACGCCGGCGATCCGCGGCCGGGTGCCGAGGACGCGCGGCGGGAGGAAGATCTCCTCGAGCGTCGGCCGCAGCACGTTCACCGCCGGCGGCGGTGGTGCGGGGGTCTCCGTGGCGGTCGGGGTCGGATCCTGGACGAGCAGCGCGAGCACCAGCGACGAAGCGAGCATGGCGGCCCTTTCACAGCGGAAGGCCGCAGATCATCGCGTGAGCGTCGCGCGAAGGAAAGCGTGTCAGGGAACTTGAGCGACCAGCGCGTTCGTCGCGCTGGCGCCGGCGACCGCGGCCGGGTCGGCGATCCAGACTTGCATGATGGCCTGCGCGCCCGACGGCAGTCCTGCCGGAGTCGATCCGCCGAGGGTCAGGGATCCTGCGGCGTTCAGCGCGAAGCCGAACACGATGTTCGGCGACGGCACCCACGTCCCGCCGAGGAACGGCAACTGGATCGCCGACGATCCGAGCACGAACGTGCACGGCGCGTTGGGCTTGCCGTTCTCGATCTTGACCTGCCACGTCGTACCGGCCGTCAGCGATCCCGAGCCCGACAGCTTCGGCAGTCCGTTCTGGCCGGCGAGCGCGAAGCCGAGCGCGGTCCACGTGACCGGGATCGAGTCGACCGCCGGCTTCAGGTTCGGCAGAGGACCGATCTCGCCGCCGCTTCCCTGCGGGATGCCGGTCGCGATCAGCTTGTTGCGGATCTGGACGCCCGTCATCGGGGCGAATTGGCGCTGCTTGGCGGCCTGTTGCACGACGGCGACCGCCGCGGTGACGATCGGCGACGCGGAACTCGTGCCCGAGAATCCCGACGCGTAGCGCTGGTTCTTGTCGCCGCCGTACGACGCGAAGCTGCCGTAGCCGAGCGTGAACACGCCGCCGCCCCAGCCCTGCAGGTCGACGCGCGTCCCGAACGTGCTGAACGACAGTTTGTGGTGCCCGGTGTCCGAGCTGCCGGCGCCGACGAGGATCGCGCCCGAATCACCGCGCGCCATGTACGGCGCGTAGGCGGGGGAATCGAGATCCTGGTTGCCGTTGCCGGCGGCGCCGACGATGACGACGCCGGCGTTCGAGCCGGTCTTGACGACGTTCCACACCGACAGCGAGTACTCGGCAGGCGCGTAGTTGCCGCCCGCTCCGACCGTCTGCATTTCGAGCAGCACGACGTCGCCGGCCTTCGACGTCGCGATCGCGTTCGTGATGCACGTCAGGCGGCGCAACCCCTCCTGGACGCTCCATTCGGTGAACGTCGCGAACGTCGCGTTGGGCACGAGTCCGGTGCATCCGTACGCGTTCGTGACCGCGGCGAGTTCGCCGATCGCCGCCGTGCCGTGCTCGTCCCAGCCGTTCGCGTACACGCCCGGGTCGATCGTCTGGAACGGCTCCGGGTTCAGCGAGACGTCGACCAAATCCTCGTGCGTGTAGTTCCAGCCGTATTCGCAGTCGGCGATGCGGATGCCCTCACCGCGCAACCCGAGCGAGTGGGCGTACGTCGCGTCGATGCCGGGGTTGGCGTCGCGGTACGTCTGGTTGCCGGCGAGGCTCGGTGTCGGCGGCGCGATGTCCCCGGGCGGGGGCGTGCCTTCGACGAACAGCTCCGCGTACTCGACATCGTCGAGTGCTTGCAGTCGCCGGGCGATCAACGCGAGTCGTTCGATCGGCGCGTCGACGCGCACCTCGATGATGCCGGCGAGGTCCGGCTGAGCTCGGCCGGACGCGGACTCGGCGCGATCTTCGAGCTGCGTCAGCGTCGCCTCGTCGAGTCGGATCGCCGGCGTGCACGTCGCCGCGGCGTCCGCGAGCACGGCTCGGACCGCGTCCAGCGACGCGTGGTCCGAGCGCACCGATCCCTCGGCCGTCGCGCGGACGCGCAACGCGTCGGCGAACTTCACGTACAGCCGGACGCTCTGCGTCGGCGCCGTGAGGACGGGGATCTCGATCGCCTCCTTCGCAGGCGGAACGCGGGGCAGGACTCCGGCGGTCGCGTCCGCGGACGCGACGAGCAGCAGCAGCGGCAGCAGCATGTTCGACCTCGTGCAGGGGGTGGCGTCGCTCCTTCGGGCGCTCCGCCCGAGCGACGCGGCGCATGCAAGCGAAACCCCGTCGC
The DNA here is from genome assembly GCA_016795255.1 of Planctomycetota bacterium. GTDB lineage: Bacteria > Planctomycetota > B15-G4 > B15-G4 > JADJEK01 > JADJEK01. The sequence continues at coordinate 4,062 of JAEUIB010000388.1, read as the reverse complement.
GATGCAACTCGACGCGCTGCGGCCGGTCTCGGTTCGAGGGGGGGCGCCGACGGTGTGCCCGCGGGGCGTCCGCGAAGCGCCGCACGGATCACGGGCGGATCATGGGCGGATCACGCGTGGATCACGCGCGGCGGCGCGTCCAGTCGTAGGGATCTTCGCCGCAACTCGAGCGGATCGCTTCGCGATGCTCGGCGGCGAGGCGGGCGTAGCGGCCCGGTGTGCGAGTGATGCGCTCGATCTCGGCATCGGTGACCTGCCGCTTGACGACACCCGGCAAGCCGACGACCAACGATCGCGGTGGGACGACCATGCCTTCGCGGACGACCGCGCCGGCGGCGATGATCGAGAACGCGCCGACCTTCGCTCCGTCGAGCACGCGCGCGCCGATGCCGATCAGCACGTCGTCCTCGATGACGGCGCCGTGGATCATCGCCGAGTGACCGATCGACACACGCTCGCCGACGACGACCGGCCATTCGCCGAGCAGGCCGTGGAACACCGTTCCGTCCTGGACGTTCGAGTCCGCGCCGACCGCGAGGTAGTTGACGTCGCCGCGCAACACGCACCCGTACCAGATCGACACGCGGTCACCGAGTCGCACGTCGCCGACGACCGCAGCGCCGGGGGCGATGAACACGTCGGCGCCGAAGGTCGGCGACTTGCCGGCGAACGGGAGGAGGATCGGTCGTTGGGTCATGGGGGACTCGTCGAGTGCGCGCGCCGCAGCCGTGGGTGCCGCGACGCGCACACGATCGAGGGTCGTTCAGGGTTCGTTCAACGTTCCTTCAGCCGAGCCGCTTCTCGCAGGCCTTCCAGTCGACGTTCGAGAAGAAGGCCTCGACGTACTTCGCCTTCTCGGCCGGCTTGTAGTCGACCATGAACGCGTGCTCCCACATGTCGAGCACGACGATCGGGCGGAAGCCGGCGGGATGTCCCATCTCGTGCTCGGTGATCCAGTGGTTCGTCAGGTGGCCGTTCGTCGGGTCCTGGTAGCAGATGACCCAACCGATGCCGCGCATCGTCGCCGTCGACGTCATGTTCTTCTTCCACGCGTCGACCGAACCGAAGCACTCGGCGACCTTGCGACCGAGCGCCGAGTTGTCGTCGAGCGCGGCCGGGCTGCGCGTGAGGTTGCCGAAGTACTGCTCGTGCAGGATCTTCCCGTTGTATTCCCAGCCGGCGCGGCGCTTCAGCTCGGCCCACGTCGGCGTGCCCATCTTGCCGCCGGCCTCGAGCTCGGCGAGCTGCGCGTTCACCGTGTTGGTGTTCGTCACGTAGCCGGCGTACAGCTTGAAGTGGACTTCGAGCTGCGCGTCCGAGATGCCGTTCAAGCCCTTCAGGTCGAACTTCTGTTCCTGGTACTGGATCATCGTCCTGTCTCCGTCTTCTTGGCCTTGCGGGCCTTGTCGGCCTCGTTGGCCGGATGGTGATGGTTTCTGCGAGGAATCACACGAGAGGAGTTCGGGAGTTTCGTGCGCGCGGCGACCGCGCCGGCCGCGGTCTCGGCCGACGGGCACAGGTCGGCGAGCACGCACGCGTCGCACTTCGGCTTGCGGGCGTCACACGTCTTGCGACCGTGCAGGATCAGCAAGTGGCTGACGACGATCCACTCCGCGCGCGGGACGAGCTCGATGAGGTCGCGCTCGACCTGCTCGGGGTTCTTGCCGGCGGACAGCCCGAGGCGATGCGACAGCCGGAACACGTGGGTGTCGACGACGACGCCGACCGCGATGCCGTACGCGTTGCCGAGCACGCAGTTCGCGGTCTTGCGCGCGACGCCGGGCAGCGACAGCAGTTCGTCCATCGTGCGCGGCACTTCACCGCCGAAGCGATCGCGGATCGCGGCGCCGAGGCCGCGCAGGCTCTTCGCCTTGTTGTTGAAGAAGCCGGTCGAGCGGATGTCGTCCTCGAGCTCGCCGGGCTTCGCGGCGGCGTAGTCGGCGGGCGTCTTGTACTTCGCGAACAGATCGGGCGTGACCTTGTTGACGCGCGCGTCGGTGCATTGCGCCGACAACACGGTCGCGACCAGCAGCTCGAGCGGAGAGCGGTGATCGAGCGCGCAGCGGGCGTCCGGGAACTCGCGATGCAGGCGCTGGAGGATCGTCGGAATGCGGACGCGCGCGGGGGCTCGCGAGTTCGCCGTGGTGCGGGTCGAGTTCACGGCGCGCTCTCCGGCGGCGCGCGATCGACGTCGGGATGCAGCAAGCGTTCGACGGCGACTCCGCCGACGCCGTGCGACTCGATCAACTCGCGGGCGTCGTCCGGTCGGACGGCCGCGTACCAGACGTTCTCCGGATAGACGACGACGTTCGGCCCGGACTCGCACAGGCCGAGGCACGTGGTGCCGGTGACCGCCGTGCCGAACAGCTCGCGCAGCCCCTTGCGATCGGCCGCCTTCTGCATCGCCGCCAGCAACTCGGTCGACCCGCGGGCGCCGCACGAGTGCTGCACGCTCGGCGGGCGGTTCGTGAGGCAGACGAGGAAGTGCCGGCGGAACGGATTCATCGCGGGAAGATAGCACTGCGCGCGGCGGCCGGAAGCCGCGCGATCGAGCTCGAAACCGGACGTCATCGCAGTGATTCCGCGCGACCGCCGGCCACGCGAGCGGTGACCGACTGACACGGCTCGGGCGCGGGCCTACACTGGCGCGGCCTTCGCACGCACTCGGAGATTCGCCATGACGCGCGTTGCCGTGATCCTGTCCGGTTGTGGGTTCCTGGACGGCGCCGAGATCCACGAGTCGGTGTTGACGTTGCTCGCGCTCGACCGCGCCGAGGCCAAGGTCACCTGCGCGGCGCCCAACGTCGAGCAGATGCACACCGTCGACCACAAGAAGGGCGCGCCGACGCAGGAGAAGCGCAACGTGCTCGTCGAATCGGCACGCATCGCGCGCGGCAACGTCGTCGACCTCGCGACGCTGAAGGCGTCGGACTTCGACGCGGTGGTGCTGCCCGGCGGCTACGGCGCCGCGAAGAACCTCAGCACGTTCGCCGCGGGCAAGGACCCGTGGACCGTGAACAAGGACGTCGAGAAGTTCCTGGTCGCGATGAAGCAGCAGAACAAGTTGATCGGCGCGATCTGCATCGCACCGGTCATCGTCGCACACCTGTTCGGCAAGGACGGCGTCAGCGTGACGATCGGCGACGACCCGGCGACGGCGAAGCGCGTCGAGTCCACGGGCGCGAAGCACTTGAAGTGCGGCGTCGATCAGATCTGCGTCGATCAGGATCACCACATCGTGTCGACGCCGGCGTACATGCTGGCGAAGAGCGTCGGGGAAGCGGCCGTCGGGATCGAGAAGTTGGTGAGGGTCATCACGCGGTAGGCCTGTGCGGCCGGCACCAGGGGTGGGCCTGTGCGGCCGGCACCAGGGGTGGGCCTGTGCGGCCCGCACCAGGGGGCCGCAAGGCGGCGGCCCCCTGGACCCCCGCGCCTTTGGAACCGCAGGGCTGACTCGAACGGCTGAAGGCACGAGACGTTGGCCCGCGCGACGGCCCCCTCGAAGCGCTTTCCGCGTGCTTGATGGGCGCACGGCCCGGGCGTTCACCTCGACCGCCGTCACCGGCCCGGCCCCAAAGGGGTCAGCCCCCGTGCGAGTCCGAACGGTTGACCTCGAAAAGGGGTCAGCCCCTGCGTGAAAGCGCACGGGGGCTGACCCCTTTGGGGCCGGGCCGGTGACGGCGGGGCTGATGGAGGCGCCTCGTTGATCGTCCTCCTACGGAATGCCGCGCGCGGGCGCGACGCGCGATGGCGAGGGGGCCGTCGCGCGGATGGCGTCGATTGGTTTCGGGATCGGCAGGAGCTCGCCGCGTTTCCTACTCGTTCGACGGCCCTGGTGCATCGTGGACTACCGGCTTTGGATGCGACCGGCTAGCGGTCGCTTGCCCTCGTGGGAATTCGCGGGCAGAGCCCGCGTTCTTCTTTGAGTAAGCGGAGCCGCCGCGACCTTTAGGTCGCGGCGGGCCTTGGGTTTGGGTTGGGGACAGACGCGGGGACAGATGAGATGAGAAGTGGCTGGCCTCCGTCTGCTCCCTCCGAGGAGGGTTGGCAGACTTTGGCGAG
>JAEUIB010000361.1 GCA_016795255.1 Planctomycetota bacterium | reverse complement strand
CGTGCCGGCGCGTCCGCCGCCGCCGACGCGGTCATCGTCGTCGACACGATGGGCGAACTCGCGGCGCTGTACGCGGCGGCCGACGTCGCGCTCGTCTGCGGCTCGTTCGTGCCCGGCATCGGCGGTCACAACGTGTTCGAGCCCGCGCTCGCCGGCGTCGCGGCGATCACCGGGCCGCATGTCGCGAACGTCCGGTCGGACGTCGAATTCCTCGTCGCTCACGGCGCACTGCGCGTCGTCGAGCCGGCCGATCTCGCGAGCGCGCTGGCGCAATCGTTGATCGACGCGCCGCGACTCGCGCAAGCCGCACGCGGCGCGGTCACGCTCAGCAAGGGCGCCGTCCAGCGCACGCTCGCCACATTCGAACATCGTCGGATCGTGCCGCCAGCGGGGCGGCATGCGACGACCTCTCACCGTTCATGAATCCAACCATCGTCGTTCGTTGACTCGGAGGAACTCGTATCCATGGCTGAACGTCATCTCTTCACGTCCGAATCGGTCGGCATGGGCCACCCGGACAAGCTCGCCGATCAGATCTCGGACTCGGTCGTCGACGCGCTGCTGGCGCAGGACCCGCGCTCGCGCATCGCGTGCGAGACGCTGCTGACGACGGGCCTCTGCGTCGTCGCCGGCGAGATCACGACGACCGCGAAGGTCGACTACCAGCAGATCGCGCGCGACACGATCAACAAGATCGGCTACACGGACGACGCGTACGGCATCTGCGGCGACACGTGCGGCGTGATGATCTCGGTCCACGCGCAGTCGCCCGACATCTCGCAGGGCGTCACCGAAGGCGAAGGCCTGCACAAGGAGCAGGGCGCCGGCGACCAGGGCATGATGTTCGGCTTCGCGTGCAACGAGACGCCCGAGCTGATGCCGGCGCCGATCATGTACGCGCACCAGCTCGTCGAGCACCTGTCGGTGCTGCGCTTCAAGAAGAAGCTGCCGTGGCTGCGTCCGGACTCGAAGTCGCAGGTCACCGTCGAGTACGTCGACGGCAAGCCGACGCGCGTCGACACCGTCGTCATCTCCACGCAGCACGACGAGAAGGTCAAGCACGCGGAGATCAAGCGCGAGGTGATCGAGCAGTGCATCAAGAAGGTCATCCCGGCCCACTTGATGGACAAGAAGACGATCATCCACGTCAACCCGACCGGTCGCTTCGTCGTCGGTGGTCCGCACGGTGACACCGGCCTCACGGGCCGCAAGATCATCGTCGACACGTACGGCGGCATGGGGCGTCACGGCGGCGGCGCGTTCTCGGGCAAGGACCCGACGAAGGTCGACCGCTCGGCCGCGTACGCGTCGCGCTACGTCGCGAAGAACGTCGTCGCGGCCGGCCTCGCCGACCGCTGCGAAGTCCAGGTCGCGTACGCGATCGGCGTCGCGAAGCCGGTGTCGGTCAACGTCGACACGTTCGGCACGGGCCACGTCGACGACGCGAAGATCCTGAACGCGATCCGCGAGAACTTCGACCTGACGCCGTCCGGCATCTGCAAGGCGCTCGACCTGCTGAAGCCGCGCTACTTCGAGACCGCGCGCCACGGCCACTTCGGCCGCAAGGGCGATGCGTTCACGTGGGAGCGCACGGACAAGGCAGCGGCGCTGAAGAAGAGCTGCGGCCTGTAATCCCCGCACCGGCCGATCGGGCCGAACGGGCCGAACAGGGCAGCCCTCGCGCTTCGTCGCGGGGGCTGCCCTTCGTCGTTCGTGGTGCTTGCGCCGGCACTTCCGCTCGTTACCATGCCCGGCTTCCGCGGTAGTCCGAGCGGGCCCGAACCAGTGGTCGGGGCATTCCGCTCGTTCGACCCTGAGTCCTTGCCCGGAATCGAGTTCCGCCATGCAGCACGACCGTCGCAACCGCGGCTTCACGCTGATCGAGATCCTCGTCGTGATCGCGATCATCGCGTCGCTGATCGCGCTCGCCGTCCCGACGCTGATGGGGGCGTTGGAGAACTCGCGCGTCACCGAGTGCAAGAGCAACCTGCGCCAGATCGGCCAGTCGATGGCGATCTGGATGGGCCGCGGCTCGAAGTCCGGGTACTTCCCGAAGGAATCGGGCGTGAAGTTCCTGCTCGTGCTGAACCGCGACGGTCAGATCACGGGCAAGGACACGAAGGTCTTCCTGTGCCCCGGCGCGAAGGACCAGAACTGGACGGCCGAAGACTCGACGATGGGTTCGGCCTACAAGGACTGGGACGCGCTCGACTCGACGACGATCTCGTACGCGGGTCGGGACACGAAGAACTTCCCGATCAACCAGAACCGCGGCAACGAAGAAGTGATCGCAGCGGACGACAACGAAGGCCGCTCGAACCACAAGTTCGCGATCAACTACCTCTACGCCGACTGGTCGGTGCAAGAGTTCGATCAAGTCGTCGACGCGCGTGAACAGGGCATCACGATCCCCGAGGGCGGCTACCTCGAGATCGGCCCGGATTCACCGCTCGAGATGTTCAAGAAACTGTCGGTCGAGTGATCCCCTCGACCTCCGTGGAGACGCGCATGCTGTTCAAGTTCGGTGCGGTCGCGGTTCTCGGCGCTCTGCTGTTCGCCTCGGTCGGCGACGTCGCCAGCGCGAAGTCGCCGTTGCGCTGGAAGCTGTCGATCGATCTCGATTTCGCGAAGCGCAACCCGGCGGGCCGCTTGGAAACGAGCACGACGAAGGGCAACCAGGTCTACTGGTACGTCGTCTACACGGTGAAGAACACGCACGAAGAAGCCGTGCCGCTGAACCTGTTCTGCTCGGCCGTCACCGACGTCAACAAGGACGGCGTGTCCGAGGGGTACTACCCCAAGGCGATCGTCGAGCTGAAGAAGACGTACGGCGACGACCTGCTCGACTCCGTGAGCGCGACGGGTCGTGAACTCGCGCCGGGCGAGACCGTGAAGGTCGCCGCGGTGTTCCAGTTCAAGAAGAAGGACGGCTCGTTCGACGAGCGCCAGGACAAGATCACCGTGAAGGTCGCGGGCTTCTGCGACCCGGTGAAAAAGGAAGGCCTGAAGGCCTCCAAGGAAGAGCGCGAGTTCTGGATGAACTTCAAGCGTCCGGGTGACGAACACCAGCCGTGGCGCGAATCGCTGCAGTTCGTGTCGACCGAAGAGACGGTCGTCTCCGGCTGATCGACGCTCCCGGATCCACGGGACGTCGCACGAAAAACGGCTCCGCGGGTCCCGCGGAGCCGTTTTCGTTGCACAATCCGGCCGCATGCCCTTCGCGTTCGTCGTCCCCTGGCTCTGTTGGATCGCGTCCTGCGCCGTGGCGGGCGACGCGCCGCTGTTCGTCGAGATCCCGCCGGATCGTTCTGGCCTCGCGCACGTCAGCGTCTACGGCTCGCCCGAGAAGGACTTCATCCTCGAGACGAACGGGCCGGGCATCGCGCTCGCCGACTTCGACGGGGACGGCGACCTCGACGTGTTCTGCGGCAACGGCGATGCGCTGTACGGCAAGCCCGAGGGCTCCGACGTCTCGCCATGCAGGCTGTTCCGCAACGACGGCGCGCTGCGCTTCGTCGATGTCACGGAAGGCAGCGGTGCGGCGCTCGAAGGCTTCTGCAACGGCGTCGCGGTGCTCGACGTCGATGGCGATGGCCGGCGGGACTTGTTCGTCGCGCGGCACGGCCACGACGTGCTGTTGCGCAACGTCGGCGACCTGAAGTTCGAGGACGTCAGCTCGACGTTGCCCGGCGACGATGCGTGGGGCACGAGCGTCGCGGCGTTCGACGCCGACGGCGACGGCGACGTCGATCTCTACGAGACGAACTACCTCGCGTTCGACGTTGCGAAGCCGCCGCGGCACGGCGCGGACGGCAGGCACTGCACGTGGTTCGGCCACGTCGTGATGTGTGGGCCCGAAGGACTGCGGCCGGAAGCCGATCGGCTGTTGCGCAACGACGCGGGCTCGCTCGTCGACGCCAGCGCCGCGCTCGGCGTCGCGACGGTTGCGCCGAGCTTCGGGCTCGGCGTGCTCGCCGCGGACTTCGATGCCGATGGACGCACCGACGTCTACGTCGCCAACGACTCGATGGCGAACTTCGTGTTCTGGAATCGCGACGGCACGTTCCTCGAGGACGGCCTGGCCGCGGGCGCCGCGGTCTCCGGCGACGGGCGCGAGCAGGCCGGCATGGGAGTCGACGTGGGCGACGTCGACGGCGACGGACGACTCGATCTGTTCGTCACCAATTTCTCGGGCGAGCCGAACACGCTGTACCGCAACGACGGGGACGGCTTCTTCGACGACGTCAGCTTCCGGTCGAACCTCGGACCGGCGTCGATGCCGCGACTCGGCTGGGGTGCGGCTCTGCTCGACGTCGATCGCGACGGCGATCTCGACGCGTTCACCAGCAACGGACACGTCTACCCGCAAGCCGATCGGCCGGGGACCGACACCGCGTACCGACAGCCGTGCGATCTGTTCGTCAACACCGGCGGCAGGTTCGACCTCGCGCCCGCGGAGCGTTCGGGACTCGGCACGCTCGCGGTGCATCGCGCGGCGGCGTTCGGCGATCTCGACGACGACGGCGACGACGACGTCGTCGTCGCGGTACTGGATGGTCCCGTGCGCCTGCTGCGCAACGACGCGCGCAGCGGACGGGACGACGATCCGCCGTGGATCGGCTATCGCCTCGATGCCGGTCCCGGCAATCCGGACGGACTCGGCGCGACCGTCGCGCTCGGGCCGGCGGTCCGGGTCGCGAAGTCGTCGTACTCGTTCCAAGCGGCGAACGACCCGCGCGTCGTGTTCGCCGGCGCCGCGCTCGCGGCCGAGCGCGTCGTGGTCCGTTGGCCCGACGGCTCGCGCGAGTCGTTTCCGCGCGGCGCGCTCGGCACCTGGCATCCCCTCGTGCGTGGCGAAGGGACCGACGAGCCATGAACGTGCTCGCCCTCGGAGTGCTCGTCGCGGGTTGGTGGACGGCTTCGCCGACGGCGCAGGACGCGGACCCGCGACCCGCGCGCGCCGCGCTCGTCGCCGACTGCGTCGGGTTGCTGAAGCTCGACGAGACCGGTGCGGCGATCGCGCGACTCGAGACGCAATTGCGGGCCGACCGTGAGTTCGCCGACGGCTGGCTCTTGCTCGGCAACGCGCTGTACCTCGAGAAGCGCTACGGCGCCGCGATCCGCGCGTTCGAGGCCGGCCTCCGGCTCGAGCCGCGCAAGGCCCCGCTGGCGCTGTCGCTCGGCTTCTGCCACTTCGAGCTCGGGCACGCCGACGACGCGGAACGGTTCTTCGCGGCGCTGGTCGAGCTGCAACCCGACAACCCGAAGGCTCGCTACGGCTACGGCTTCGTGCTCGGCAAGCGCGGCGCACCGGAAGCGATCGCGCAGCTCGAGCGCGCGGTCCAGCTCGACCCGAAGTACTGGCGCGCGCACGACGCGCTCGGCGACGTCCGCTTCGATCGCGGCGAGTTCGCGATCGCGGAGGCGTCGTATCGCGAGGCGTTGCGCGGCGAAGGGTGGCGACCGTCGACGTGGTACCGCCTCGGGCTGTGCCTGCAACGCCAGAAGAAGCGGACCGAAGCGACGCAGGCGCTCGCGAAGTACCGCGAACTGAACGAGCTCGTCACGCGCGTCGACGGCTTGCGCACGCGACTGTCGGCCGAGCCGGCCGACGACGTTGCGCGCGCGCAACTGGCGAACGCGTGGCTCGATCTCGGCCAATCGGCGAAGGCGGTGGGGCTGGCGCGCCTCGTGCTGTCCCGAGACCCGACGAACGCCGTCGCGCTCGGCGTGCTCGCGCGCGCGGACGCACCGACCGATCGCTAGACTCCCACGCTTTTCCCCGCCCGGGGAAGCGTGCCGTCCTGGAGTCGCGTCGTGGCTCATTCCGTCGTGTTGATTCGTGGGGATGGGATCGGTCCCGAGATCGCCGAGGTCACGCGCCGCGTGCTCGACGCGTCGGGGGCCAAGTTCGATTGGGACGTCGTCGACGCCGGCGCGGCGGTCATGGAGAAGGAGGGCACGCCGCTGCCCGACGCGGTGCTGGCGAAGATCCGCGCGAAGAAGGTCGCGCTGAAGGCGCCGATCGCGACGCCGGTCGGCACCGGCTTCCGTTCGGTCAACGTCGCGCTGCGGCAAGAGCTCGAGCTGTACGCGTGCGTCCGGCCGTGCCGCACGCTGCCCGGCATCAAGACGCCGTTCAAGGACATCGACCTCGTCATCGTCCGCGAGAACACCGAGGACCTGTACGCCGGCATCGAGTTCCAGCGCGGCAAGCCCGAGACGCAGGAACTGGTGCAGTTCATCCGCAGCAAGCAGCCGAAGGCCGCGCTGTCGGGCGACGTCGGCATCTCGATCAAGCCGATCTCGGTCGAAGGCACGCGCCGCATCGTCCGCTTCGCGTTCGAGTACGCCCGCGCTCACGGTCGCCGCAAGGTGACCGCGGTGCACAAGGCGAACATCATGAAGTTCTCGGACGGTCTGTTCCTCGAGGTCGCGCACGACGTCGCGAAGGAGTACCTCGACGTCGAGTTCAGCGCGCGCATCGTCGACGACATGTGCATGCAGCTCGTGAAGT
>JAEUIB010000348.1 GCA_016795255.1 Planctomycetota bacterium | reverse complement strand
GCGACCGAGGCGGGCTCGGGCGACGGCCCGGGTGCTGGCCCGGGTGGTGGCCCGGGCCGAGGCCCGGGGCGGCGCGGCGGGCGGGGGCCTGGTGGCGGTGGGCCGGGAGCAGGCGGCGGCGATGCGGGCAAGCCGGCCGAGTCCGAGGCCGACGAGAAAGCCTGGATCGACTACGCGACGACGCGGAACGCGTTCACGCCGTGGACGGAGTTCACGCATCCGCAGCTCGGACGCGTCGAGATCGGCGGCTTCGCGCCCGGCGCGCGGTGGAGCCCGCCCGATGCCGACCGCGACGCACTGATCGACGGACAGGTCGCGTTCGTCGCGGACTTGCTGACGAAGTTGCCGCGGCTCGACGTCGCGGCCCCGCAGGTCGAGCGCGTCGATGCATCGGTGTGGCGCGTCACGGCGAAGGTGACGAACGTCGGCTTCCTGCCGACCACGAACGCCATCGGCTTGAAGGTGCGTCGGCAGTTGCCGGTCGTGTTCCGGCTGGACGTCGCGGACGACGCGCTGTTGTCCGGAGCGCGCGTCCAGCGCGTCGACACGATCGCCGGCTCGGGCGGTGAGGCGCGCGCGACGTGGCTCGTCGTCGGCGCCGCGGGCTCGACGCTGAAGTTGACGGTGCGGCCGCAGACGCAGGCCGCGATCGCGCACGACGTGCGCTTGACGGAGGGCGGTCGATGAAGCGCTTTGCCATCGTCTCCACGTTCGCCCTCGCCGCATCGCTGGGATCCCTGGCGCCGACGGCGACCGCGCAACCGTTCGAGCCGTCGCGCGTGCCGATCGCGTTCGACCGCTACTACGACCACGACGAGTTGCTCGCGCACGTGCGTGCGATCGCCGCGGCCTATCCCGAGCTCGTGCGACTCGAGTCGATCGGCAAGAGCCTGCAAGGGCGCGAGATGCTGGTCGCGATCGTCAACGCTCAAAAGACCGGGCCGGACACGGCGAAGCCGGCGATGTGGATCGACGGCAACGTCCACGGCAACGAGATCCAGGCGTCCGAGGTCGTGCTCTACACGCTGTGGATGCTGACGAAGTCGTACGGCAGCAACGCCGACCTGACGAAGCTGCTCGACCAGAAGAGCTTCTACCTGCTGGTGTCGCAGAACCCGGACGGTCGCGCGTACTGGTTCGCGCACGCGAACAACTCCAGCAGCAGTCGCTCGAACCAGCGCCCGGTCGACGACGATCGCGACGGCGTGTTCGACGAGGATCCGCCCGACGACCTCGACGGCGACGGCTCGATCACGCAGATGTGGAAGGCCGATCCCGACGGGCGCTTCGTGCGCGACAAGAAGGACCCGCGCGTGTTCCGCCGCGTCGGCGACACCGAGACCGGGGAATGGACGATGCTCGGCTCGGAAGGCATCGACAACGACGGCGACGGGGACGTCAACGAGGACGATCCCGGCGGCGACGACATGAACCGCAATTGGCCGAGCGACTGGCAGCCGGAACACGTCCAGTTCGGCGCGGGCCCGTATCCGCTGAGCCATCCGGAGACGCAGGCGGTCGCGCGCTTCATCGCGGCGCATCCGAACATCGGCGCGGTGCAGAGCTACCACAACTCGGGCGGCATGATCCTGCGCGGGCCCGGCGCCGACTACTTGGAAGGCGACTACGCGGCCGACGACCGGCGAGCGTACGACGAGATCGCGAAGGTCGGCGAGCTGCTGCTGCCGTACTACCGCTCGATGGTGATCTGGAAGGACCTCTACACGGTCCACGGCGGGTTCGTGAACTGGACCGCCGAAGGGCTCGGGATCTTCAGCTTCACGAACGAGATGTGGCCGGCGGAGAAGGCGTTCCAGCGCCCGTTGAACGAAACGCCCGCGGCCGGCGGACCCGGCGGTGGTGGCGGGTTCTTCGGCGGCTCGCAGGAGCAGCAGGACCGCATGTGGACGTTCCGCGACCGGCTGCAGTTCGGCGCGGTGTTCAAGGACTACACGGAGTTCCAGCACCCGCAGCACGGCAAGATCCTCGTCGGCGGCTTGAACAAGTGGTCGTCGCGCGTGACGCCGACGTTCATGCTCGAGGAGGAGTGCCACCGCAACTTCGCGTTCACGATGCTGCACGCCGATCACATGGCCGTGCTGTCCGTCGAGCGCAGCCACGTGAAGCGACTCGGCGACGGGCTGTGGTCGATCACGACGACGATCGCGAACGAGAAGATCCTGCCGTCGCGCAGCGCGCGCTCGGCCGACCGCAACATCGGCGTCCCCGATCTGCTGACGTGCGAAGTCGCGGGCGGGACCGTCGTCGCGGCCGGCACGGTGCGGCGCTTCGACGACAAGGCGATGGACGCCGTCGACCACGAGCCCGCGCGCTTGCAGGTGAACCGCGGGATCCCGGGACGCGGCCAGCGGATCTTCCGCTTCATCGTCCGCGCGCCGGACGGCGCGAAGGCGACGCTGCGGTACACGGCGGAGAAGGCCGTCGACCTGGTGTACGCCGTGGAGATGCGCGACAGCCTGTGATCCCGGCGGCGCGTGGGTGGTCATGAATGCCCACGGAGTTCCAGAACGGGCTGCTAGCATGCGCCGCTTCGTCCCGCCGGAGTGGTGCCGCGTGCGTTTCATCCTCGTCCTCCTGCCGCTGATCGGGTCCGGTTGCTCCGTGCTGTTGCCGCCGGATCGGCCGGCGCTGGTGCCCGCGCAGGACAAGGCCGAAGCCGCCGCGCTGGTGCCGGTGGTCGAGCAACATCTCGAGCACGGCGACCTCGACTCGGCCGCCGAACGCTCGCGGATGCTCGTGCTGTACGACCCCGTGACGCCCGAGATCAGCGTGCTCGCCGCGCGCGGGATCGCCGCGAAGGCGAAACGCGACGGCGACGCGAAGGGCTACGAAGACGCCGTGAAGCTCGCGCGCAACGCGGTCGAGGCCGCGCCGCGCGACTTGAACGCGCAGATGGTCCTCGCCGACCTGCAGCTCGACCGGCAGTACTTCACCGCCGCCCTCGCCGGCTATCGCACAGCGCTCGAGCTCGAGCCGAAGTCGCTCGCCGCCCGCCGCGGGATCGCGTTCGCGCACCGCGGTCTGCGTCAGCCGAAGGCCGAACGGCAAGCCTGGGAAGACGTGCTGTCCGCCGCTCCCGACGACGCCGAAGCCAACGCACGGCTCGGCTTCCTGCTGCTGCAAGGCGCCGGCGGCGAAGGCTCGGACGAAGAGGCCGAACGCGGCCGCGAACTGCTGCAGCGCGCGGTGACCGTGAACTCGAACGACGCCTTCACGCTGCAAGTGGTGGGGCTGCTGGAAGCGGAATCCGGCGACCTCGACGCCGCCGAGAACCACCTGCGCCGCGCGATGGTCGCGGCCGCCGGTTCCGACGCACGCCTGGAAGGCGACGCCGCGTTCAACCTCGGCGTGCTGCTGCAAGCCCGCGGCCGCACGAACGAAGCCCGCGATCTCTACGAACGCTGTCTGCTGCTGGACGGCGACGACGTCCGCGCGACAACGAACCTCGGCTTCCTGCTCGTCGACCACGGCGCTCCGACGCAAGGCCGCGCGCTGCTGAACGAAGCGCTGGCCCTCGGCGTCGACAAGAAGACGGCCACGGCGATCCGCTCGAAGCTCGAAGGCGACACGCCGCCATGACCGACGGGAAGAAGTTCGACGAAGACGACGCGGTGCTGCTGCGCGCGAAGTTCGTGGTCGACCGCGTCGACGGCCGCCCGCTGCTGCTCGGCCACGCCGATTGCCCGGTCTGCGCCGTCCGCCTGAAGCTGAAGCCCGTCGGCAACATGGAACTCCGCGACGCGGAGATCAAGATCCGCTTCTTCGTCGAATGCGGTCAGTGCTCCCGTGAGCTGAGCATCGAAGACTCGTTCCACTGGGGCCCGTAGCTCAATCGGTTAGAGCAGGGGACTCATAATCCCTTGGTTCTCGGTTCGAGTCCGAGCGGGCCCACCATTACCCCCAGCGGCATCATCCGGCACGGAGCGGCATAGTTCGCTGTTCTCAAACGACTTGGAGTCGTCGTAGGTCTCGGGTCCGTCGTCCGTCGAGCGGCACGGTGCGGAACCGGGCGGAGCGTCGCGGTGCTGCGAGTGCTGGCGTTTTTGCTGGCACCCCTGGGCCGCGCTCGCGCCGTCGGTGCCAGTCTGCGCCGACGAGTTCGACTCCGGAGCGGTCATGTCCGGAAGCCGTTCGACGACGCGGGTCAGGTCGT
>JAEUIB010000319.1 GCA_016795255.1 Planctomycetota bacterium | reverse complement strand
CGAGATGTCGTTCACGTTCCTCGGACCGTGGGACGCCGATCACGAGCGCCAGATCTATTCGTACCTCGCGCCGTTCGCACGCTCGTTCCTCGGCCGCACGGTCGGCGAGGAAGTCGAAGCGCGCCTCGACGGCGGCCCGCGCGTGCTGAAGATCGTCCGCATCGAGTACGCGGAAGGGCTCGACTGAGCAGGAGGCGGCGAAGCCGCCGGATTCACCAGGCCAAGGTCGAACGAAGCAGGGGGACGGACCAAAGGTCCGTCCCCCTGCTTCGTTCGCGGCGGTCTCGCCCGCGACTTCAGTTCTTCGCGACCTGCAGATCCATCGAGCCGAATCCGGCGGTCTGGATCGGCGCATCGTCGTCGACCGCGCCGAACAGCATCGTGCTGCGCACGGACTGCGGCGTCGTCGCGCCGGCAGGCTGCACCTGCGCGACCAACGTGACTTGACCGATCGCCATCGACGACGCGAACCGCAGCCGTGCGGAGCCGATGCGGGGTTGGCCGCTCGGTGCCGCGCCGGTGTCGGGCGCGAGGTGTTCGACGAGTTCCGCCCCGGCGGGCAGATCGAACGCGACGGACATGGATGCGAGATCGACCTTCGGCGTCAGCGTGTACTCGATGCGCGAACCGCCGGCGTCGACGATGTCGACTCCGAGCGGACCGCCGACCGGACTGGTCGCGGGTGACAACAATGAATGACGTACGTCGGCGTTCTCCGTGTTGGCGAACGCCAACACGAGACAGAGAAGCGCCGCGAGAGAAGCGGCAAGAGTGAGTTTCACGACACGGCTCCTGGGTGAGGGCTGTGCTCTGACATCTCGCGTCGGCTCCGAGTCGGGAGAGCGGGGCCGGGCGAGGGAGAGAGTCAGGGCACCGGGTCTGTACGGGGGATCCAGGAGTCAGAAACCGGGTCGTTGGAAAAAACTCACGCGAATTCGCCGGTCGCAGCACCGGGAAGTGCGGCAAACAGCGATTGGAACTGAGCTTAGAGCGAGCACGCCCACGGGGCGACCGTTGAGGACCGCGACCCGCTTCGCACGTCTAGGCGCCCTCGGAACGCGTCAAAGCGCCTTCGCGTACCACGCGTCGCAACTGAAGTGGCCGGTCGCACCGCACGCCTTCTCGAGTCGCGTGAACCCCGCGGCTTCGTACAGGCGGCGCGCCTGCGTCATCGAGTTCAGCGTCTCGAGGTAGCAGCGCGTGAATCCGTGCTGCTTCGCCGCGCGCAGGCACGTCTCGAGCAGCGCGCGGCCGGCGCCGATCCCGCGCGCGCTCGGCAGGAAGTACATCTTGCGCAGTTCGCACGTCGCGGGATCGCCGCCCGACAGCGGTGCGACGCCCCCACCACCGACGACGACTCCGTCCACTTCGACGACGAAGTACGCGCTGCGCGGCAAGCGATACACCGCGCACATCGTGTCGACCTCGGCGTCGTGGATCGCGAAGCCCGGCCCGCTCGCGCCGAACTCGGGCATCACGGTGCGGATAATCGAAGCGACGGCGGCGTCGTCGCGCGGTTCGATCGGGCGGAGGGTGAAGGGGCGCGCACTCCGCTGCGGATCCGCCGGGTGATGCGTCACAAGTCATCTCCGACCGGATCGAAGAACACCAACCCCACGATGAAGTCGACGGCTTCCCACGGTTCGACGCCGATGTCGAGGCCGAGGATCGCGAGGTGGATGCCGAGGCCGACCTCCGCCGGACCGTAGCGCGGAGCGTGGTCGTCGTCCTCGGTCGACACGTCGACGACGCTGAGTTCCGCGCCTGCGAGCGTCTCGAAGCCGAACGGCCAATTGATCTCCGGCTCGCCGCGCGGACCGGGGATGCCGACGAACAGCGTCGACCACGCGCCGAGGTTGACGTCCGCGAGTTCCGTCACGCGGACGCCGGCGCCGAGACCGGGCCCGACACGCAAGCGCAGGCGGACGACGTCGAGCAGGTCGAACACGCGATTCGGCAACCACAGCACGATCGCGCCGAGCGCCGAGCCGTCGTCCGCGTCCTCGTCGTCCTCCGCCGCGTGCGTCGCGATCACTGCGTGCGTGACGAGGCGCGCGTCCGCGGGGAGCGTCGCGACGGAGCTCGGCGGCGCCGCCGAGCATCCGACGCACGCCAGCAACGTCGAGAGCGCGATCCGTCGCAGGTCCATCGTCGATCCCCTGGGATGCGGTGAGCCGGTGGGTCTCAGCGGCGGACAGCGGCGTTCATCGCGTGAGCGGACGTCGCCTCAAAACCCGACCTTCGTGCCCGCGTTGTCCTGTTGCAGCCATTCGACGAGCGGCAGGTAGTACTCGAGCATGGCCTTTCCGGACATTTCTTCGCCGGTCGCTTCCTTCACCAGCTCGCGCCAGTCGCGCGTCTGGCCTTCGCGCAGAATCGAGCGCAGGAAGTCGCCCGTCGCGACCGAGCCGTAGTAGTCCGCGTCGTTGTAGTCGGCCTTCAGCAGGTCGCGCGCGATCGTCCGGTGGAACTGGAACTTCAGCAGGGTCGCGAGTGCGTAGTCGTAGTAGCCGGCCGGATCGTCGTTGATGTGCGTCTTCGTCGCCGCGTCGCAGAACTCCTCGCCGCGCGGGCTCGGCGGCGCGATGCCCTGGTACTTCTTCACGTAGTGCCACCAGCGCGCGTTCAACTGGTCGGCCGGCAGTTCGAGTTCGTAGAAGTCATGCTCCCAATGCGACATCACGCCGGCGGACCACGGCAGGAACACGATCGACATCGTCGCGTCGTTCAGCAGCCATTGGATGCGGTCGATCTTCTGGTCGGCCTTCAGCACGCCGCGGCCGCGCAGGTAGCTCTGTTGCGCCGCGGCCAGCGAGATCAGCTCGCCGATGCCTTCGTGGAACGCGCGGTTCGCGCCCTCGCGCAACAGCGGCGGCACTTCGGGACGCGAGTACGCGATGTAGTAGTAGATGTGCCCGAGTTCGTGGTGCGTCGTCGTGAACCACTGGAAGTCCGGCTCGACGCTCATCAGGCTGCGCACGTCCTCGCCGAGATCGATGTGCCACGCCGACGCGTGCGTGTTCTTCATGCGCGTGGAGCCGGCCGGCAATGCGTACAAGTCGGACTTGTCGTAGAAGCTCTGCGGCAGCTTCGGGAACCCCATCGAGACGTAGAAGTCCTCGGCGGTGCGGATGATCTCCTCGGGCTTCATCGACGCGAACAGCGGATCGAGGTCGATGCCGTCGACGAGGCCGGGCCATTCCTGTCCCCAGCGGTTCGACAGCCAATGCGCCGGGATCAGGTCCGGCACCGGCTGGCCGTAGCGCTTCGCGAGTTGGCGGCGCGCGTACGCGTGCAACTGCTCGTACGCGGGACGCGTGTCGGCGAGCACGCCGTCGAGCAGCGTCATCATCTCGGGCACCGTCATTCCGTAGTCGGCGACCTGCAGCGCGAAGTAGCTGGAGTAGCCGAGCTCGCGCGCGACCTTGTTGCGCAGGTCGCGCAGCTCGAGCAGACCCTTCTTCAGCGCGACGCCGCTCGTCTTCGACGCTTCCCACGCGCGGCGGCGTTCGTCGAGGTTGCGCGAGCTGCGCAGGATGCCGTCGAGATCGTTCGGCGTGACGACGCTCGAGCCGCCCTTGCCGTCGTCCATCATGAAGCGGAACCCGTCGAGCGTCGCGCGCTGGCGCGCTTCGGCCGCGACGCGCGCCTTGACGACGTCGGGGATCGTCGCCGGGCTCTCGGCGGCCTTCAGCAGCGCCTTCTCGACCTGACGGCGCTGCAGGTCCGACAGCGAATCGCGTTGCTTGAACGCCTTCAGCTTCGTGACCGTGTCCGCGGCGCCGGCGAACTCGGAGAACGCGAGATCGGCGACGACCTGTTCGTTCGTGTGCTTTTCGGACACGTCGGTGCCGGCGCGCCATGCGGCTTCGGACGACGCCGTGTACTTCGCGACGTACTGCTTCGAGTAGTCGTCGAGGAACGCGGCGACCTCGGGATCGGTGCGGCCAACCATCCAGGACTCCAAGTTCAGGCAGGCCACCGACGAAAGGCCCAGGGCGAGTGTGATCGCGATCGCGACGGCGGACGGACGCTTCATGAGGGACTCCGGAGGGGTCGACGGTGGGCGCGACGAAGGCGCTCGAGGCGACAAGGTAGCGGCGGA
Organism: Planctomycetota bacterium; assembly: GCA_016795255.1. Taxonomy (GTDB): domain Bacteria; phylum Planctomycetota; class B15-G4; order B15-G4; family JADJEK01; genus JADJEK01. Next base: position 2,782 of record JAEUIB010000319.1, on the reverse strand, counting down.
CGGCGCGGTTCCGCAGGGTCTGCCCGGCCTGGTCCACGGGGTTCGCGCGGTCGAACGACGGGATCCGACGCGGCCGGCGCGCTCCGTCAGTCGTCCTTCGTCAGCGCGTCGTCGACGTCGAACACCCACGCCGCGACGCGATGGTCGGCGGCCGCGGCCTGGACGTGCGCGGCCTCCGCGACGTCCGCCACCGCGATCTCGCCCTCCGTCCTGGCCTTGATCGTCGCGCGCCACGGCGTGACGTGCGCGGCGCGAACTGCGACGACCAACGCACACGCGATCGCCAGCGTTCGCCACGCCGTCCCCTCTCGCCCGCGCAGCGCGATCGCGACGGCGACGACCGCCACGAGCACGCCGCACGCCGCGAGCACCGACGCCACGACGTCCGAGCCCGGCACGAACGCGCGGGCCCACGTCCACTCGACGGCGCCGTAGGCCGCGACCGCGAGCGCCAGCGAAACGACGCACAGCCGCAGCACGGCGGGCTTCCTCGTCGCAGCGCGCAGTCGACGGTCGAACTCGATGCCCAGCGCGACGCACAACGCCGGAAGCGCGGGCAGCAGGTAATGCGGCTGCTTCTGCGGCACCAGCGAGAACACGACGAACGTCGCCGCGAACGCGATCCCCGCGACGAGCGACGCCGATCGCGAACTCTCGCGCCGCGACTTCCACATCCGCCACGCGAGCCATGGCACGGCGACGACGATCGGGCCGAGGATCGACGGCAGGTGCTTCACGAAGAAGTACGGAGCGCGGTAGTGATCCGCGTCGCCCCCCGGATCGTCGACGCCGAGCGGTCGCGCCGCATGCCCGACGAACTCGCTCCACGCACCGACCACGCGCGTCAGCACGAGGCCGTACCACGCGCAGGCGATCCCCGTCGCCGCGACGAGCGCGAGCCAGAATCGGCGATCGAGGCGCGCTCGTACGCGCGGATCGAGAGCAGCCCACGCGGCGATCGGTGCGAGCACCGTGACGACCGCCGCGGTGGCTTTTGCCATGAGGGCGACCGCGAACGCCGCCGCGAACCACGTGAAGTCCGCGGAGATCGTGGACGGCGCGGAATCGCGGCCGCGGTCTCGTTCGACGGCCCGGCGGAACAGCAGCAATGCCGTGACCGACGCCAACGCGAACAGCATCTCGGCGTCCCCGCGCCGCGCGTTGTCCTGGAACTGATCGGTCGACAGCAGCGCGACCACCGCGAGCAGACCGGCGCTCGTCCCTCCGTACCGCCTGGCCCAGTGGAACGTCACGATCAGCAGCAGCACGGCGGCGAGCGCCGACGGCAATCGGGTCATCGCGTAGCTGACTTCGCCCGACACCAAGACGGCGGTCGCGGCGAGCCAGTAGTACAGCGGCGGCTTCTGCAGCCGCGGCATCCCGTGATCGATCGGCACGATCCAATCGCCGCTCTTCACCATGTGGGCCGCGACGCGATGACAGCGCTGTTCGCTCATGCGTCCGGGCGGCGCGGCGCCGAGGTTCGCGCAGACGGCCCACGCCGCGATCACGACCACGAGCCCCGCCGCCCACGTCGCGAATCGCAACGCGGTCGGCTCGGCATCCGTACGGACGAATGAAGCGACGGAAGGCGCGGACTCTCGCATGGACCCAGACCGTTCTCGAGCTGCGCGACGGGTCGGCGCGACCGTCCCGCTCGAGTGGTGCGCATCTCAAGGGCGCCGCATGAGGCTGGCATGACCGCAACATGACGAGTTCGCCATCCGCATCGTCGACGCGCCCAACGTCGGAGCACGCTGCCGCGTAGATGCCTGCGTCCGCCGCGCCCGGAGTCCGTCGTGGTCCAGTTCACGTTGAACGGAGTTCGCGTCACGGTCGACGCGGACGACGACCTGCCGTTGCTGTGGTTGCTGCGGGAGCAGCTCGGCCTGACCGGGACGAAGTACGGCTGCGGCGTCGGCGTCTGTGGCGCCTGCACGCTGCAAGTCGACGGCCAGCCGGTGCGCGCGTGCCAAACGCTGACCGGGACGCTCGCCGACCGGAAGGTCGTCACGATCGAAGGTCTCGGCGACGGCGGCCTGCATCCGTGCCAGCGCGCGTGGCTCGCCGAAGACGTCGCGCAGTGCGGGTACTGCCAGCCGGGCATGCTGATGGAAGCCGCCGCGCTGCTCGCGCGCGACCCCGATCCGAGCGACGGCGCGATCGACGCCGCGTTCGCCGAACACGTCTGCCGCTGCGGGACGTACGCGCGCATCCGCGCCGCGATCCACCGCGCCGCCGCGGAGGGCGGGCGATGAGGACGTCGCGCCGTTCGTTCCTGCGCCTCGCGTCGGTCGCCGGATCCGCGTTCGTCGTCGAACTGCATTGGCGATCGACGTCGGCCGCCGAAGCGCCGGAGGTCACGTCGTTCCAGCCGAGCGCGCGGCTGCGCATCGAATCCGACGGCACGATCACGCTGACGGTCGGGCGCTCCGAGATGGGCCAAGGCGTCCGCACGTCGCTGCCGATGATCGTCGCCGAAGAACTCGAGGTCGATCCGGACCGGCTCACGCTGGTCCAAGCCGAGCCCGGCCCGGGCTTCCAGGACTTGAAGACGAGCGGCACCGGCAGCGTGCTGCTCGGATTCGCGCCGCTCGCGCGGCTCGGCGCGGTCGCTCGCGAGACACTGATCGACGCCGCGGCGAAGCTGCGCGGAGTCGATCGCGCCGCGCTGCGCGCCGAAGCGGGCCGCGTCGTCGGCGACGATCCGGCGATCGCGATCGCCTACGCCGACCTCGTCGCGACGGCGTCGACGGTGCCGCTCGCCGCCGCGCCCGCGTTG
>JAEUIB010000278.1 GCA_016795255.1 Planctomycetota bacterium | reverse complement strand
GGAGCTCGATGACTCACGAGAACTCGTGACTCACGAAAGCTCGTAGGCGAGGTCACGAGAAGTCGTGTACCGTCCGCCGCCTGAACCTCGAGGCCATGCAAGGGCTGATGCTCGCGATCGCCGGTGCCGACTCCACCGACGACGTGTTGAAGCGCGTCGTCGACGGAATCGCCGAGTGCTCGAACGTCGCGTTGTGTCGGATCTGGTTGGTGCGAACGGCGGCCGATGCGCGCGGTGAGACGCGCTGGCTGCAGCTCGCGGCGAGCGCCGGCAACCTGCGCGATGCGCGCGCCGATCCGCGGCGACTCGATGGCCGCTTCTCGCGGTTCGAGATCGGCGACCGGAAGGTCGGGCGCGTCGCGGCGCAGGGGACCGGAGTGTTGCTGACCGATCTCACCAGCGACTCCCCGTGGATCGCCGACCCGGAGTGGGTGGCGTCCGAGGGGATCGTGACGTTCGCGGCGCAGCCGCTGGTCGCGCGCGGCGCGACACTCGGCGTGCTCGCGTTGTTCGACCGGACGCGACTCCCCGAATCGGACTTCCGCTGGTTGCGCACGTTCGCGGACCACGCGGCCGTGTCGATCGCCAGCGCACGCGCGTACGAGGAGATCGAGCGCCTCCATCGTCAGCTCGAACTCGAGAACGAGTACCTGCGCACGGAAGTCACCGCGCCGTTCTCGGACATCCACGGCAGTTCGCCGGCGCTGCAGAAGGTGCTGCGCCAGATCGAAATGGTCGCGCCGACCGACGCGACGGTGCTGATCCTCGGCGAGTCCGGCGTCGGCAAGGAACTCGTCGCCCGCGCGATCCACGACCGCAGCGCGCGTCGCGATCGGCCGCTGATCAAGGTCAACTGCGGCTCGATCCCCGGCGAACTGTTCGAGAGCGAGTTCTTCGGTCACGTGAAGGGCTCGTTCACCGGCGCCGTGCGCGACCGCATCGGTCGCTTCGAATTGGCGAACGGCGGCACCTTGTTCCTCGACGAGATCGGCGAGATCCCTCCCGCGCACCAGGCGAAGCTGCTGCGCGTGCTGCAAGAAGGCACGTTCGAACGCGTCGGCGAGGAGAAGACGCGGCGCGCCGACGTCCGCGTGATCGCGGCCACGAATCGCGATCTCGCCACCGAGGCCGGTGCGGGTCGCTTCCGCGCCGATCTCTACTACCGGCTCAGCGTGTTCCCGATCGACGTCCCGCCGCTCCGCGAACGACGCGAGGACATCGCGCAACTCGCGGCGCATTTCATCGATCGCTCGGCGCGAGCCCTGAACCTGCGCCGACCGAAGCTCACGCGCGCGCTGGCCGAGCAACTCGAGGCGTACCCGTGGCCCGGCAACGTCCGGGAGCTCGCGCACGTGATCGAACGGGCGATGATCCTGGCTCGCGGCGGACCGCTCCAATTCCCGGAACTGAACGTGCCGGCGGTGCTGCGGGACGTCACGGCGCCCGCGAACTCGTCCCCGGCCGACCCCTCCGAGATCCCGACGCTGGCCGATCTTCGCGCGAAAGAGCGCGACGTGATCGCGGCTGCGCT
>JAEUIB010000261.1 GCA_016795255.1 Planctomycetota bacterium | reverse complement strand
GGTTTGGCTCCCCGGCGACGGATTGGTTTCCACAGCGCGCGAGCTTGAACCCGAGGGAGAACTTCGGGTCGCGCTTCGCGCTCCGCGGTGGCGATTGAAGGCGTCGGTAGATGACGGGGACGGAGGCGCGTCTGTCCCCGTCATGTGCCCCTGACCGGACGCCGTTGCCGGCGGCAAACGCGTCCGGTTGATGTCGTGGCGGGCAAGGAGTTTACGGCGACACCCGGACGAAGTAGCCGCCGGCTCCTTCGTCCGGGTCTCGGTCACCGGGTCTCGTCCACGGTCTTCGGGTCTCGGTGATCGTTCCCTGAAAGCGCGCACCGCTGCATCCTCATCAGGCAGGTCGCGCTTTCCTGCCGGTCGTGCGAAGCACGATCGCAAGCGAAGCGAGCGAACACGGTCCGCGCGAAGCGCGGTCGGTCACCGGTTCTCGGTGATCGGGTCTCGGTCTCGGCTCGTCGGGTTCGACGGTCGTCCCCTCTCACTTCTTCGAGTGCGTCGACTCGCCGTCCCGCTTCGCGCGATCGAGGATGTGCTGCTTCACTTCGAGCACGCGGTGGCGGACGATCTTGCCTTCGACGACGAAGATCACGTCCTCGGCGATGTTCGTCGCGTGGTCGGCGATGCGCTCGAGGTTGCGGAGCGCGCCGACCAGGTGCATGACGTCGCCCAAGCGGTCGACGTTCTTGCTCATGAACTGGATCGCTTCACCGATCAGCTCGCGGTAGAGCCGGTCCGCTTCGTCGTCCATCTCCCACACGCGGAGAGCGAGCGCTTCGTCGCGACGGACCATGGCGTCGAGGCCGTCGCGCGTCATGCGCTTGACGACCGCCGCCATCCGCGTGACGTCGGGGCGGAACGGCAGCGACGGGACGAACGCGAGGACCTCGGCGCGCTCGGCGATGTTGACCGCGAGGTCGCCCATGCGCTCGAGGTCCGAGTTGATCTTCATGATGCCGGTGACGAGCCGCAGGTCCTTCGCCACGGGTTGGCGCAGCGCGAGGATGTCGAGGCATCGCTCTTCGACCTCGAGTTCGAGGTCGTCGATCACGTTGTCGCCGTCGATCACTTCGCGCGCGAGCGCCGCGTCGCGCTGCAGCAGCGCCGTCAACGCCTTGTCGACACGGTCTTCGACGAGCCCGCCGATGTGCAGGATGGCCTTCTGGATGGAGTCGAGGTCGAGTTCGATCTGCTTGGACATGGGCGGTCTCAGAACGTGGAACCCTGCAGCTTGCGACGCACACGGTTGCGCCACACGATCGCCGCGAGGTTCAGGATGACGATGAACACGAGCAACACCAGCGCCGTCGCATAGACGATCGGCCGCGACGCTTCGACGTTGGGGGACTGGAAACCGACGTCGTAGATGTGGAAGCCGAGGTGCATGAACTTGGCGTCGAGGTGCAGGAACGGCGGCGTCGCGTCGACCAGCGGACTCGCCGCGAGCTTGACGACTCCCGTCAGCATCAGCGGCGCGACTTCACCGGCGCCGCGCGCGATCGCGAGGATCGTCCCGGTCAGGATGCCCGGCATCGCCGCCGGCAACACGATCGTGCGGATCGTCTGCCAGCGCGTCGAACCGAGCGCCAGCGAGCCCTCGCGCTGCGCTCGCGGAACGGCGCGCAAACCTTCTTCCGTCGACACGATGACGACCGGCACCGTCAGCAGCGCGAGCGTCAGCGACGCCCACAGCAACCCGCCGGTGCCGAACGTCGGCGTCGGCAGCTTGTCGGAGAACAGCGTCGCGTCGACGTGCGCTCCGATCGTGTAGACGAAGAACGCGAGCCCGAACATGCCGAACACGATCGACGGCACGCCGGCGAGGTTGCTGACCGCGAGCCGCACGAAGCGCACCAGCGGGCCCTGCTTCGCGTACTCGTTCAGGTAGAGCGCACCGATGACGCCGAGCGGGACCACCGCGAGACTCATCAGCAGCACCATCAGGAACGTGCCGAGGATCGCCGGCAGGATGCCGCCCTCGGTGTTCGACTCGCGCGGGTTCTCGGTGATGAAGCGACCGAACGACGCGCACCAGCTCAGGACGCGGTCCACCGGCCCGTACGCGTTCGCGGGCACGATGCGCTCGATCGCGGCCAGCGGGATCTCGACGGTGCGTCGATCCGACAGCTCGAGCGTCGCGATCAACGATGCTTCGTCGACACGTGGCGCCAGCGCGCCGATGCGTTCGGCGCGCGCTTCCTCGACCAGGTCGTCGAGCGCGTCGAAGTCGTCGACCGCCACGTCCGTCAGCGGAACGCCCGCGCGCTTCACGCCGCGGATCGTGCCGAGCGCCGGGCCCCATTCGAGGCGCTCGATGAAGGCGACCTCCGGCGGATGCTCGATCGACTTCACCGCGTCGTCGTCGACCCACTGGAACTCGGAGCCGAGCTCGCGCCGGTTGCCGATGCGATACAGCGTGCGCGTCCGGACGGCGTCGGTGTTGCTCGAGTCCTGCGAGATCGCCTCGCTGCGCCACGCTTGCCCGATCAGCACCGAGCCGTCGTTCTGCGTGACGCGCGCGATCGGATGCGGCCAGAACACCGACAGTCCGTTCAGCGTCAGTAGCAGGATCACGCCGACGAGCAGGGCGATCAGCGTCAGCAGCGAACCCGCTGTCACGAAGACCCACGTCTCGCCGGGACGACCTCGCCCGCCCGACGACGCCTGCAAGGTGGGCGACGGAGTGCTCACCATTTGCCGTACCTCTTGCGCAGACTCGCGCCGACGACTTCGGCCGCGGTGTTGATCAGGAACGCGAACACGAACAGCAGCGACCCGGACAGGAACAGCACGCGGTACAGCGAGCCGTCGACCGGCGCTTCGGGGATCTCGGTCGCGATGCTGGCCGAGATCGTGCGCATGCCGTTGAACGGCGACAGATCGAGGATCGGCGTGTTGCCGGTCGCCATGACGACGATCATCGTCTCGCCGATCGCACGGCCGAAGCCGAGCATCAGAGCCGCGAAGATGCCGGGACTCGCCGCGGGCAGCACGAGGCGCCACGCGGTCTGCCAGCGGCTCGCGCCGAGGGCCTCGCTCGCCGCGCGCAGCGCCTTCGGCACGTTCGACATCGCGTCCTCGGCGACCGTGAACACGATCGGGATCACCGCGAAGCCGAGTGCGATGCCGACGATCACGCAGTTGCGCGGGTCGTACGCGAGCTCGAACGTCTTCACGATCCAGGCCTTCAAGTCGCCACCGAACAACGTCTGCTCGAGCGGACCCGAAGCGAGCCACGCCAGCGCGATTCCCGCGGCGAGGAACGGCACGAGGAACAGGACTTCACGCCCGAACGCGACGCGATTGCGCACGCGCTGCGGCAGTCGCGAACTGACGAACGCCGCGAGCACGATCGTGAGCGGTAGCGCGAGCAGGAGCCCGACCGTGTGGCCCATGTCCGAATCGAC
>JAEUIB010000133.1 GCA_016795255.1 Planctomycetota bacterium | reverse complement strand
TGCCGCCACGCCGCGCCGAACGTCGCGTTCTCGGGCTCGAGGACCGGTGGCCACGCCCACTGCGTCGTCACGTCGCGCGCGCCGCCCGGCGGCGGATCGCGTAGCCACGCGTCTTCGCGAGCGTCCTTCGCGCAGAGGATCGTCATCGGCGTCTCGAACCGGATCTGCCAATAACAGGTGTTGCCGCCCAGCACGAACAAGCGGCCGCCGTTGCCAACGAACCGCGAGACGCGCTGGCGCATCGCGCGCGTCCAGTACTCGTGATGACCGAGCAGCACGAGCAGGTCGACTCCGTCCAACGCCGCCGCGTCCGCATGCAGATCCACGTCGGCGACGCAGCGCACGGCGAAGCCCTCCTGCTGCATCCACTCGAGCACGTGCGGCAGTCCTTGGATTCGCACCGATCCGGGCGAGTCGGGATCCGACGGGCGCAGCATCGACACGCGCGTGCTGCGCTGGCCGTAACGACTCGGATAGAGGCTCGCGCCGCCCCACGCGTTGTACGCCTGCGCGGTGATGAACGGCACCAGGACGGCGATCCGCGCGGCCGGCTCCCCCGCCGCCGGGAGCACGACGAACGGCAGCTCCGCGTCGATCGTCGTCGGGTCGCTCGCCACGGACAATCGCGCGAACCACAGGCCCGCCGCCCACGTCGACGGCACGCGCTTGCGCAGAGCGACCGGAGTTCGCGCGCCGCCGACGACGGCGTCGTCGGGCAACGTCGGTGGCGTCAGACCCTCGACGACGTCCTCGGCGACGATCTGCTCGGTCGAGCCGACGTGGACCCAGCGAACGACGCATCGCGGTTGCCGACCCGCGATGTTGAGTTCGAGTTCGCCGCCGCGACGGACACTCGGCCACGCGGCGTAGCCCTCGAGCGCGGACGGCGCGAACGACGCGACCACGCCGGGCGGCGCTTCGTCGTCCTCGTGCGTCGGAATCTGCGCCACAGCGGGTCGCGCGAGAACGATCCCGCAAAGCCCCAGCGCGAGACGGAACCGTGACCTCCGACGCGAGAGCATGGGCATGACGAGCGACCCCCGGCGCGCGAAGGTCGCGACGCTACTTCGCGCAGACGTCGATCGGCACGTGCTTCTCGTCGACCGGGTTGGGTCGTGGCGCGTTGAACCCGCGATCCACCTCGATTCACGCGGTCGATTCGAGTGCATGCGGCGCACGACTTCGCAGCGCGGTCAGAGTTCGACCTCGACTCGCGCTCCAGCTTCGATCCGCGACTCGATGGAGCGCTCGGAGTGCGGTCCGTTCCACAGCTCCACGCGAACGGCCCCCGGCACGAGGCCCTCGATCTCGACGGTTCCGCCTGCCGTGACTTCGACGGCCATCGGATCTTGAACGCCGCGGCGGAGCGTGAGATGGCGCCCCGCGTCGTGGTGCCAGAGCCGCACTCGACTCGTGCTTGCCGACCCGACCTGCCACGCGGAGACGCGGACTGCGAGCACACCGGGCTCTTCGAGGCGGACCGCACCGAGATCGCAGGTCCGATCGGGCAGCAAGGCCACGGTTGGCACGATGGCGGTGCACTTGCCCGCGCCGTCCCACACTTCGATCCGATACTCCCCGGGCATCAGACCCTCGATTTCGAACACGCCCTCTTCGTCGGTACTCCCGAACAACACCGCGTCCGATCCCGGTCCGGCATTCGATGCACCGAGTGCGAGCCGGAAAGGACCGGACACTGCCTCAGCATCCGCATTCAGCACGCGCATCCTCAGCGCGGCCGTCAGCGCGATCGACGCGCAATCGCCTACCAACACGATGGTCGAACTCGAATCGCCCTCGCCGTGCGCCAATGACTTGCCGTCGTGGAACAGATCGAGGCGCACGCGCCCCGCGACACTCGTCGCCACGGACCCATGGCCCGGGTACGACCTCCACTCGATGGAGCATGACTCGGATACCGCGACAGAATCCAACCCCGTCACCGTCATCGTGACCAGCGATCGGGGGTTCATGACGACATCCCCGGAGAATCGATTCGCGGTGCCTCGCGTCGCTC
>JAEUIB010000163.1 GCA_016795255.1 Planctomycetota bacterium | reverse complement strand
CAGCCAAGCGACGAAGGAACGCGAGGACGCGCGGATGTTCTGCGGTGAATTCCGCCTGCGGCCGTGGGTCGTGCGCGCGTTCTTCGTCAACTTCGACATCGTCGTGCCGCTGTTCCTCGTCGGCGCGGTGGTCGATCGGTTCGTCGCGCCGTTCGTCGCGTTCGACCAGGCCTGGCCGTGGACGCGCATCCTGATCTACGCGTACGCCGTCATCATCCCGCTGCACACGATCGACGTGCTGATCACGGCGATGTGGCGCGGTCGATTGCGCGCCGAGCTGTACGACCTCGCCGCGCGCGTCGAGCGCTTCCGGGAGAAGCGCTGAGCGTGGGCGACACCTCGGGCGCGGCCAGCGGCGGCGCGCTGCGCACGTTGTCGTTCCACACGATCGTCTACCTCGTCGGCCAGATGGCGTCGCGCGTCGCGTCGTTCCTGCTGCTGCCGCTGTTCACGCCGCGGCTGACGCGCGAGGACTACGGCCGGCTCGAGATCGCCGACTTCGTGCTGCTGCTCGCGCTGCAGATCGTCGGCTTCCAGCTCGATGCGGCGCTGACGCGCTTCCACGCGCGCGCCGAGGACGCGGGCCGCAAGCGCGACGTCGTGACGACGTGCTTCAGCGCCGTCACGCTGCTCGCGTGCGCCGCCGGCGGAGCGCTCTACGCGTTCGCCGCGCCGGTCGCGCGCGTGGCGTTCGGCGGCGTCGAGGACGCGCCGCTCGTGCGCCTGGTCGCGATCATCCTCGCCGCCACCTGCGTCGTCGAAGTCGCGCTGTCGGTGCTGAAGGCCGAGCAGCGGTCGTTCGCCAACACGTCGGTGTCGCTCGTCCGGCTCGTGCTCGAACTGACCGCGAAGATCGCGCTGGTCGTCGGGTTCGGGCTCGGAGCGTTCGGAGTGCTGGCCGGCCAAGCCGGCGTCGCCGCGCTCGGCGCCCTCATCGCCGCCGGCTGGCTGATGGTGCGTCATCGCGGTCGGTTCGACGGCGCACTGCTGCGCGAGCTCGCGGTGTTCTCGGCGCCGATGGTGATCTCGGGACTCAGCCAGTTCGCGCTGCATTCCTCCGACCGCTATCTGCTGAAGACGTTCTGCGGGCTCGGCGACACCGGCCTCTACGGCATCGGATACAAGTTCGGCTACGCGGTGAACGCGATCGTGCTCAGCGCGTTCCTGCTGATCTGGTACCCGTTCATCTTCGCGGTGAAGGACCACGCGCAGCGCCGCGTGGTGCTCGGCCGCGCGCTGACGCACGTGCCGGCGCTGGTCACCGCGATGTCGCTGCCGCTCGCGCTGCTGTCGCCGGAGATCGTCCGCGGGTTCACCGACGACGCGTTCCACGACGCGTGGCGCTTCGTGCCGGTCGTCGCGTTCGCGTACGTGTTCTGGGCCGCGTTCCAGATCGCGCAGACGCCGTTCTACGTCCACGGTCGCACGCGCGCGGTGCCGCGGTTGGTGTTGCTCGGCGCGACGATCAACATCGGTCTGAATCTGCTGCTGCTGCCGACGTTCGGCGTCGACGCGGCGGCCTGGACGACCGCCGCCGCGCTGGCCGTGCTCGCGTGCGAGACCTGGCGCTCCGCGTCGCGCCTCGAAGCGATGCCGATCCGCGCGTCGTCGATCGCGTTCCCGCTCGCGTGCTGGATCGCCGCGCTCGTGCTGTGCCACGGACTCGACGTCCGCTCGGCGCCGTCGATCGCGGCGCGCGTCGGACTCGCGGTGCTCGCGCCGATCGCGCTGTACTTCGTCCAACTCGACCGCACCGAACGAGCGCAGGTCGCCGAACTCGTGCGATCCGCACTGCGCCGAGGAGGGCCGCCGCGTGCGTGAACCGTGGACGCGCTTCGAGATCGCAGCGTGGATCCTCGCGCTCGTCTGCGGCGCGTGGCTGCGCGTCCCCGACGAGCTGTGGCTGACGCATTGGGACGAGGGCGCGTACGTCGCCGGTCCGCAGGGTGTCGGCCCGTTCGCGCGCGAGGAGCCGCTCGCCGTCTACGCACCACCGCTCGTGCCGTACGCGTTGGAAGGCGCGCGTCGGCTGTTCGGTGTCGATCCTGGCGGCTCGATCGCCGTCATCGCCGCGTTCGGCGTCGCATCGATCGCCGCGGCCGGCTGGCTCGCGCGCGTCCTCGCGGGAGCGGCGGCCGGCACGTTCGCCGCGTGGATCCTCGCGCTGTCGCCGCTGTCCGTCGCGTACTCGCGCATGGCGTTGACCGACGTGCCGTTCACGGCGTTCCTGCTCGCCGCGCTCGCGGCGTTCGTGACCGCCGAGCGCAGGAAGAGCGTCGCGTTCGCGGTGCTCGGCGGCGTGCTCGCCGGGCTCGGGACGTGGACGAAGTACCACGGCTTCCTGACGATGGCCGGAGCCGGGCTCGCGATCGTGCCGTGCCTGCTCCTGTGGAAGCGCGCCCGCGCGCGTGTGCTCGCGCGCCGACGCCTGACGTACGCGGTGGCGGCCGGGATCGCGTACTTGCCGTTCTTCGTCGTCGCCCTGGTGTTCGTCGCGCGCGACATGGGCTTCGACGCCTTCCGCGCGACGCGCGCGACGTGGACCGTCGGGCTCCATCCGTGGACGTTGCGCCAAGCGGCGACGTTCTTCGCCGAGACCGTGCTGGCGTTCGACCTGCCGGTCGTCGCGC
>JAEUIB010000524.1 GCA_016795255.1 Planctomycetota bacterium | reverse complement strand
GTTGGGTTCGCGTTGGCGGCGTTTCGTTACGGCTTGCGGCCGACCAAGACCAGCGAATGGCCGAATGGGGCGCTGATCGATTTGAGGACGTGGCCCTCGCCGCCGAAGATCGCGGCGAGCGTGCGATTCACGAACGCGGCCGGCGTGTGGCTGAGGTTCGTGCGTGTGTCGTCGGGCTTCGGGAACAGCGCTTCCTTGAGCTTCAGCAACAGCACGGCCGGCAGGATCAGCGGGAACAGCACGACGTTGACGTACGTCGCGTGGACGACGTCGAAGCCGGCTTCACGCACGCGGCGCTTCAAACCGCCCTTCGTGTAGCGGCGCTTGTGGTGCGCGACCCTGTCGTTGTTCGAATAGAGGAACTGATACGCCGGTACGGAAATGAACACCGAGCCGCCCGGCTTCAGCACGCGATGCGCTTCACGCAACGCACCGACGTCGTCGTCGACGTGCTCGATCGTGTCGAACAGCGTGACGAGGTCCTGCGTGCCCGACTCGATCGGCAGCGTCGTGCCGCTGGCGACGCGGCATTGCGCGAACCCGCGTCGCTTGCAGATCGCGATCGAACCTTCGTCCGCGTCGATGCCGACCGGAGTGCCGAGGCGTGCGAGCTCGGGCAGCATGCCGCCGACGCCGCAGCCGACGTCGAGGATCGTCAGGCCCTGCCGCTTCGGAAGGCGGTGTTCGAGGATGCGGAAGTAGCTGCGCCGCCGCCCGATGAACCACCAATGGTCACGCTCGAGGTTCAGGAACTGCTCGTACGCGACGCCTTCCATCGGGTCGTGGCCTCAGGCGCGCTTCTTCGCGACGACGAGCATCTCGTCGAACAGGTTCACGTACAGCGACGCGCGCCCGATCAGCTTCAGCGGCGACGCCAGCGTCGACAGCACCGGATGGATCTTGCCGACGCGCTCGCGGATGAAGTCGAACGACACTTTCTTGCCGCCGCGTTTGCCGGTGTTCTCGACCACGTCGAAGCCGGCCCTATCGAGCAGCGTCCGCACCGTGCTCGGGCCGAAGTGGTAGAGGTGCTCGGCCATCTTGTAGTGCTGCCAGTTCTTGCCCATCACGCGCGCGAACCGCGACTCGACGTTCTGCGTCTCGACGATCAACAGACCGTCGGGTTTCAGCAGGTCACGCGCCTTCGTCAAGTGGACCAGCGGGTCCTCGAGGTGCTCGATGACGTCCCAGAACGTCACGACGTCGAAGAACCCGTTCGGATACGGCGACGACGTGATCGTGCCGGAGCGGATGTGCTCGAGCTGGAACAGCTCTTTCGATTTCGCGGCCATGAACTCCGAGAGTTCGATGCCGTGGCACTCCCAGCCGACTTCCTTCATCGTCGCGAGGAAGAAGCCCGCCGCCGATCCGACGTCGAGCACGCGGCCCGGCGTCGGTTTGCGCGACGTGATGACTTCGCGACGCATGCGGTACGTCGCGAGGTACAGCTCGCGGTCGTTCAGGTAGTCGGTGTAGCCGAAGTCCTTCGCGCACTCGGACGACCAGTACGCCGTCTGATACATCGCCTCGATCTGCTCGGGCGACAGCCGCGGCGTCGTGAACACGAGCCGGCAACCCTGGCAGCGCACGACGCGATACGGTCCTTGCGCGAACATCGTGGACGGGTCGGTCCGGCCGCACAGGTAGCACGGCACTTCGCGCGTCGGAGTCGCGCTGACGACGTCCGTCGCGGACTTCATCCGTCGACGCTCTCTTCTTCTTCGAGCAGCTTGTCGTGGTCGACGCCTTCGCCGCGCAGCAGCTTCTCGCCGAGCACGAGGCCCATCGCCAGCGAGTGGTCCATGTTGCCGTACTGGAAGAGGCCCTGCCGTCCCGACGAATGGAAGTTCGTGAAGCCCTTCATGAAGTCGAGGCAGCGCTTCACGTGCTCGCGGTAGACGAGGTCGTAGAGCGGGTACGAATACCGTTCACGGCGCACGAACCCTTCGAGCACCTCGTGCGGCTGGATCAGGCCCGCCGTCGCGAGGTCGGCCGTCGCGAGCTTCACGAGCGCGGGCGTGTCCATGTTCCACGTCTCGTCTTCGTAGTTGCAGGTGATCTCCGCGGCGACCAGCGTCTTGCCCTCGGGCGCGCTGAACTCGGAGAAGTTCTTGAACTCCGAGATGCGGTGCACGCGCAGGTGCTTCTCGGGCAGGTAGACCCAATGGTCGTCCGTGACCTTCGGCCGGTCGACGATCAGGAACACGAACACGATCGCCTTGTAGCGCAGCGTGTCCTTCGACTTCATGACGTCGGGCGGCGGCGCGGGGTCGAACAACTCGAGCGCGACGGTCAGCGGGATGGTGCTGACCAGCAGCTCGACCGGTTCGTCGCGGACGACGCCGTTCTTTTCGTACTCGACCGACGTGACCTTGTCGCCCGCCCAGCGGATGCGCTTGATGCGCACGCCGGTCTGGATCGAGTTGCCCGGGTGATTGCGGATTTCTTCACCGAGGCGTTCGGCGATCTGACCGACGCCGCCGTGCTTCGGATAGATGAACTTCGACACCAGCGTGCGCGGCACGTTCTTCGGCCGGAACAGCGTCTTCTTGACCGTGTCCCACAGCGACAACAGCGTGATGCGCTGCGACGCCCAGTCGGCCGACACCTGCGTGCAGGGGATGCCCCACGCCTTCTCGGTGTAGGTGCCGAAGAACAGGTCGTACAGCGTGCGGCCGAAGCGCTTCAGCACCCAGTTCTGGAAGCAGTCGTCGGGGATCGGCTTGACCGCGTTCTTCGCGCGGACCCACAGGTAATCGAGGAACGCCTTCGCGAGCAGCCACGGCGGCAGGTTGCGCACGACGTTGCCGGCGTTCAGCGGGTAGTTGAAGAACTTGCCGCGCAGGTAGATGCGCGACAGCCGGTTCTTCCAGTGCGCGTTGGTCGCCAGCAGCTCCTCGACCTGCGTGTGGACGCGCTTGTTGCGCGTGTGGAAGCGGTGAGGGCCGAGGTCGATCGTGTAATCGCCGACCTTGAACGACGCCGCGAGGCCGCCGATGTAGTCCTCTTTCTCGAGCAGGCTCACGGTCTCGCCGCCCTTGACCAAGGTGTGTCCGGCGGAGAGGCCGGCGAGTCCGGCGCCGAGGATGGTGGTGCGACGGCTCATACGAGGGGGGCGGGAATCCAACGGAGCGGCGCGCGCAACTGCGTGGCCTCGGAATCGGATCGACGTGCGGTGACTTCCCTCGCCGGGGCGGCGAAGGAAGCGGGGAAGTCTAGCCGCGGATTCGCGGCGCGGCACGCGGCCGCGCGATCAAGACCGCAAGAAGCCGCCGAAACGCCGGACTCTTGCCGCACGAGGGGTGTCATGGTCCGTAGCGGCCTCGCATCGCGTTCATGCGGATCGCCAGGACCTCCGCGAACGACGTCGCCATGTCGCGGGCGACCCGGACCTTCGACTGCGGCTGGTCGGCCCATTCGACCGGCACCTCGGCGACCCGGAACCCGAACCGCCGCGCCAGGAACAACACCTCGGCGTCGAACGACCAGCGGTCGACGACGCTGCGCGCGAAGATCGACCGCGCGGCCTCGCGGGTGAACAGTTTGAAGCCGCACGTGTAGTCGGAGAAGTCGAGCCCGAGCACGGTGTTCACGAGCCGCGTGTAGCCGAGGCCGAGGTACGTCCGCAGCGACGTCTGCGCGCGCGTGATGTGGGCTTCCTTGTGCTTGCGCGTGCCGACCACGACGTCGTGACCGGACCCGATCAGCGGCAGGAAGCGATCGAGCTCGACCAGCGGGGTCGAAAGGTCGGCGTCCATGAAGACGATCGGGTCGCCTTCGGCGGCCAGCATGCCGCGACGGACGGCGCCGCCCTTGCCGAGGTTGATGCCGTTCTCGTACACGGTCACGCGCAAGCTCGGGTCGAGCGCGCGGAGGGCCGCGAGACTGCCGTCCGCGCTGCCGTCGTCGACCGCGACGATCTCGTACGCCTCGTGGAACCGCGAACGCAGGAACGCCGCGAGCTGCGCCATCGACGCGGCGATGCGATGTTCCTCGTTGTAGACGGGCACGACGGCGCTGAACATGCGCGGCGGGGCTCGATGAAAAGGGCGCGGATGATATCGTCCGGCCGCCGCGCACCGCCGAAGCGAATCGCCGCGGCGAGGAGCGCACCGAAGGCGGAGGCGTGATGTCGAACGCTCGCGAGCGTTGGTGGGCGGCGGCGATCTTCGCCGTCGTCACGCTGGCGTTCCTCGCCGACGGCTTGCCGAGTGGAACGGCTCCCGTCTGCGTCGACGCGCTCTACCGGAGCCCGAACGAGGTCCCGTACTCGGGCGTCCGGCCGCCGGACTTCGCGCCGCACAACCCGTTCCTGTCCGACCAGGCGCTGGTCTTCTACCCGTGGCTGAAGTTCATGCGCGAGGCCGTGGCGGCCGGCGAATTGCCGCTGTGGTCCCCGCATCCGGCCGGCGGCCTGCCGTTCATCGCCAACCTGTCGAGCGCCTTCTTCTTCCCGAGCACGTGGTTGTCGTTCGTCCCGTGGTGGGAGACCGGGCGCGGCATGTTCTTCGCCGCGTGCGTGAAGCTGTTCGTCGCTGGATTGTTCGGCTTCCTGTTCGCGCGTCGTCTGCACGTCGGTTGGTGGCCCGCGGTCGCGTGCGGACTCGTGTTCCAACTGAACGGCTACATGGTCGTTTGGCTGTCGTACTCGCTGTCGAACGTCGCGTGCTGCCTGCCGTTGTGCCTGTGGGCGACCAGTCGCTTCTGCGCGGCGCCGACCGCCCGTGCTGTCGGGTGCCTGGCCGCGACGATGGCGCTGCAATTCCTCGGTGGTCACGCGGAGACGTCGCTCGCGCTCGCGATCGCGACCACGGCGTACGTGGCGTTCCGTCCGGCGGGCGAGACGACGCCCCTGTCGACGCTCGCGCCGCGGTACGCGCTGGCCGGCGTCGGCGCCCTCGCGCTGTGCGCGTTCCAGATCGCGCCGTTCGTCGAGTACCTGAACCTGTCGCACGGCAAGGTCGAGCGCTTGAGCACCGTGCATCCGGAGCCGATGGGGCGGGACGCGCTCGCGCCGTGGTCGATGCTCGCGCTGCTCGCGGCGTGGATCGCGATCGGCTGGGGCACGATCGCGGCGGTGCGCGTGGCGGCGCGGACCCGGGCCGGGCGCGGCGCGTGGGGTGCGTTGCCGCTGCTCGGGCTCGGCATCGCGGGCTTGTGGGCGTTCGGGCTGCGCGATCGCATCGCGTTGCTGCTCGATCCCGACGCGTACGGCAGCGCTCTATTCGGCTGTTCGTACGACGGTCCCGAGGCGTATCCGGACGTCAACGGTGGCTACGTCGGAGCGTTCGCGGTCGGCCTCGGGCTGCTCGCGTTCGTCGCCAGCGAGCGTCGCCGCACCGTCGCGTTCGGCGCGTCGCTGGCCGGATTCGCGTGGATCCTCGCCGCGCAGATCCAGCCGTTCGCCGCGCTGATGAAGCGGATCCCGCCGTTCGATCTGGCCGCCGACACGCGCATGCTGCCGCTCGCGAGCGTCGGCTTCGGCGTGCTGATCGCGGTCGCGCTGCACGATCTGTGGAACGGACAGGCGGCTCGCTACCGGCGCGCCGCGCTCGCGCTCGCGCTCGCGCTCGCCGTCCTGCCGTCGGTCGCGCTGTTCGCGCTCGACGGGGAAACGCGCCGCACGATTCGGGAAGGCGACGTTCCGGCGGCGCTCGCGCAAGAGGCCGACGATCGGGTCGTGATCGACGCGTCGCGGACTCCGGCGCACGTCGTCTGTTCGCGCACCGTCGAAGGATTGCCGAGCCAACCGCTCGTGCGCATCGGAGGAAGCGTGCCGATCGGCACGCGGCGCGTGGAGTTGGAGGTCGGCGGCGCGCGCGTGTTCGCGTGGGGCGCGTCGAGCATCGCCGCCGACGGAGCGTTCGACGGCGTCTGGAACGCCGGACGCATCGAGCGCGCGGCTTACGTCGTGCGCCTCCACGCCACGCTGGCCGACGGCTCGATGGTGAGTTCCGCGCCGACCGTCGTCCGCTTGGCGCGAGCGACGCGATTCGATCCGCGCCGTGACGGCCGGCTGGCGATCGTCGCCGTCGTCGCGCTCGCGTTGCTCGCCGCAGGAGCGGCGTCGGTACGGCGCGCGGCCGTCGTCGGCGGCGCCGCGACGATCGCGTTCGAGCTGTTCGCGTTCGGCGCCGACTACAACACGTTCGTGCCCGAGTCGTGGATCTACCCGCCGACGAACATCACGCGATTCCTCGAGGCGCTCGACGAGCAGCCGACCGAAGGCGGCTTCGGCCCGTTCCGAGTGCACGGCGAGAATCTGATCCTGCAGCCGAACGCGCCGTACGCGTACGACCTGCAGACGATCCGCAGCTACGACCAGCTCGAGAGCGCGCAGTTCGTCAAGTACATGAAGCAACTGACGAACGACGCGCCGTTCTCGCAGTGGAGCTCGCACACGGTCGATTACGCGTCGGCGTTGTTCCGGCGGCTCAACGTCCGCTTCGTGATCTCGGCGGAGCCGCTCGACGAACTCGCGCGACTCGAGCGGATGTCGGTCCACGACGACCACGGCCGCCTGTATCGCGTGCCGAACGCACTGCCGCGCGCGACGGTCGTGGCGCGAGCCGTCGACGTGACGAGCACGCCGACCGAGGCCCTGCTCGCGATGGCCGCGCGGGACGACGTGGCGTTCCTCGAGGTCGCGCCGCCGCCGCTGACGGCCACGCGCGGATCGGTGCGCATCGTCGACTACGACTTGAATCGCGTCACGCTCGACGTGGAGACCGACGGCACGGCGCTGGTCGTGCTCGCGGACAACCACTTCCCTGGGTGGCGTGCGACCGTCGACGGGGACGACGTTCCCATCCTCCGTTCCCACGCGACTTTCCGAGCGGTCGCGGTGCCCGCGGGCAAGTCGTCCGTCCGTTTCGAGTACCGGCCGGGGTCGTTCTGGCTCGGGCTCGCGGCGGCGTTCCTCGGGCTCCTTTGCTTCGGGATCGCCGCCTTCCGTGGAACAACAACGCGTGAAAAAGGCTGAGGCAGCCCACCCGGCTCCGGTCTAAACTTCGGTCCGCGTGGGAGTCTGGTCACGCTGGAAGTGCTCCCGCCGGAAACGTGATCGAGGATGTTCGCGAAAGTCACGCACGCCGCATCCAAACGAGTCGTGTGCGCCTTGCTGTTGTCGGGTGCGCTCTGCGCGTTCGGCGTCAGCCAGAGCCCCGGTCTGTCGGTCCTCTTCTCCGAGGGCTTCGACGACGATCTCGTCGGCGCGACGCCGGCCAACCTCGCCGTTTCGAACAAACTGATCATCAACAACTCGACCGGATCCATCGTCGGAACCACGACGGGGGATCGCGCGAGCGTTTCCGTGGTGCCGGCGGTGCCGGGCCCGGGGAACGCGTTGCGGCTCGCGGATCGCGCGTCCGGCGTCGTCGGCTACGCAGCCGTCCAATTCACGCCGAACGCATTGCCGCCGTCGCTGACGCGCTTCAACGCGAACTTCGTGCTGACGCCCGTCGACGACGGGACCACCGCGTTCACGTGCGGGATCATCGACAACGAGGTCACGCCGGGGAGCGGACGCATCGGCAAGCTGACGTTCCTGCCGAACCGCAAGCTCGCGCTGAACGACAAGGCGATCCCGGCCACCTACGAGGTCGGCCACCGCTACGCGGTCGAGATCAGCACGACGAAGGTCGCGGGCATCTGGATGTGGGGCGTGTCCATCCTCGACCTCACGACGAACGCGCCGATCTTCATGGACGTCGGCCTGGTGCCCGACGACGTGACGGCCGAGCCTGCCTCGTTGATCCTCAGCACGTCGGACGCGGGTCGCGGGACCTTCGACGTCGACTCGGTCGAACTGAGCGGCACGCCGTAACACGCGAACCCCGAGGGAAGGATCCCGCGCGCGTCCACCGACAGCGCGGCTCCTCCCACGCCGAGCGCGTCCGACCGACCGTCGTGCTTCACGACGAGCGCTCGTAAAGCGATGATTTGAAATGGACTGCGGCCACGGGAACGATCGTTCCGGTGGCCGCAGTCGTATGTTTCGCACATGAAACACATCGCGCGGTTCTGGGTCGAATTCAACGGCGATCGGCGGTCTGGTCCGTGCTCCCGATTTTGCGCACGAACCGTAAACGTCGATGTTCTAGATGGTTATGTGGAACTTGTCCTGGTTTGGCACGCCGTTCGCGCTAGCGCGTCCCCCGGAGTGAGTGCGAAGAGACCGGACCCGCGCGCGGTGTCGTTGGAGAGAGCGACGCCGCGCCGGACGGGGCAAACGAGACTCGGCTCCTCGCGGTCCGGCTGCTGCGGCCGCGGGAATCATCTGAGGCCGTACCCGAAGGGAGAGCCGGGTACGGCCTCAGTCTTTTCCGGGCCCGATCTGCGGATCCTTCCCGTCGTAAATCCGCTGGCCCTTGAGGAAAACCTCAAGAAACCCTTGGCGACAGCCGATCTCCTCGGACAGACGAGTCGCGTGCTGCGTGACGCGGTCCTGCCCGAGCCGGTGTCGTTCCGTCCGTGAGCCGCGGGCGGCCTTCCGGTGGCGCTGGGCCCGTCCAGGGAGGGCCGAATGTCGTCGCCGAAGGCGGATTACCTGGACCTGATCAAGAAGCGGGTCAACCCGGGCGAGTATCGCGAACTGCACTGGGAAGGTGGTCTGAAGGACTACCTCGAGCTGATCCAGGACCACCCGCTCGCGGTCCGCAACGCCTACCAACGGCTCTACGACATGGTGCTGTCGTACGGCAGCGAACCGCGCCCCGACGTCGGTGAAGACGTCGCGCACTACCGGTTCTTCGACGACCCGATGGACAAGGGCAAGGACGCGATCTTCGGGCTCGACGGCCCGTTGTCCGAGCTCGTCTCGAACATCAAATCGGCGGCGTACGGATTCGGCGTCGAGCGCCGCGTCCTGCTGCTGCACGGCCCGGTCGGCTCGTCGAAGTCGACGATCGCGCGCCTGCTGAAGAAGGGTCTGCAGGCGTACTCGCGCAGCCGCGAAGGCGCGCTGTACACGTTCGGTTGGCAGCTCGAGCCGGATGGTCCGGTCGACCTGTGCCCGATGCATGAGGAGCCGCTGCTGCTGGTCCCGCAACCGGCGCGGACCGAGATCCTCGCGGACCTCAATCGCCGCCGCGCCGCCGAGTACCGCCTGAACGTCGTCGGCGACCTCTGCCCGTTCTGCCGCTGGCACTTCGCGCAACTGCTCGAACAGCACCAGGGCGACTGGCTGAAGATGGTCCAGCACGTGCGCGTGCGCCGTCTGCTGCTGTCCGAGAAGGACCGCATCGGCGTCGGCACCTTCCAGCCGAAGGACGAGAAGAACCAGGACTCGACCGAGCTCACGGGCGACATCAACTACCGGAAGATCGCGCAGTTCGGGTCCGACTCGGATCCGCGCGCGTTCAACTTCGACGGCGAGTTCAACGTCGCGAACCGCGGCCTGATCGAGTTCATCGAAGTGCTGAAGCTCGACGTCGCGTTCCTCTACGACCTGCTCGGCGCGAGCCAGGAACACTCGATCAAGCCGAAGAAGTTCGCGCAGACGTCGATCGACGAAGTGATCATCGGGCACACGAACGAGCCCGAGTATCGAAAGCTGCAGAACAACGAGCTGATGGAGGCGTTCCGCGACCGCACGATCAAAATCGACGTGCCGTACAACACGCGCCTGACCGACGAGATCCGCATCTACGAGCGCGACTTCAGCCAGGAGAGCGTCAGCAAGCACATCGCTCCGCACACGGTCGAAGTGGCCGCGATGTGGGCGATCCTGACCCGCCTCGAAGAGCCGAAGAACGCGAACCTCACGTTGATGCAGAAGCTGAAGCTCTACAACGGCAAGTCGCTGCCGGGCTTCACGAAGGACAACGTCCGCGAGCTGCGCAACGAAGCGCGCCGCGAGGGCATGGAAGGCATCTCGCCGCGCTACATCCAGGACAAGATCAGCAACGCGTTGGTCCGCGACTCCGAGCCGTGCGTCAATCCGTTCATGGTCATGAACGAGATCGAAGAGGGCTTGTCGCACCACTCGCTGATCACGAACGAAGACGTGCGCAAGCGCTGGCGCGACCTGCTGACGGTCGTGAAGGAGGAGTACGAGGACATCGTCAAGAACGAGGTCCAGCGTGCGATCTCCGCCGACGAGGAGTCGATCGGCCGGCTGGCCGGCAACTACATCGACAACGTCAAGGCGTACACGCAGAAGGAGAAGATCAAGAACAAGTACACCGGCCGCGACGAAGAGCCGGACGACCGGCTGATGCGATCGATCGAAGAGAAGATCGGCATCACCGAGAGCCGCAAGGACGACTTCCGCCAGGAGATCATGAACTACATCGGCGCGCTCGCGCTCGAGGGCAAGAAGTTCACGTGGAAGTCGAACGAGCGGCTGCAGAAGGCGCTCGAACTGAAGTTGTTCGAGGACCAGAAGGACACGATCAAGTTGACGAGCCTGGTGTCGACGGTCGTCGACCGCGACACGCAGGAGAAGATCGACATCGTCAAGTCGCGGCTGATCAAGAACCACAACTACTGTGAGATCTGCGCGACCGACGTCCTGAACTACGTGGCGTCGATCTTCGCGCGCGGCGATTCCAAGGAATCCGGATCCTGACATGTCGCGCGACGCACGCTTGTCCGTGCGCAAGATCGATCGG